>CP031964.1:914446-1219261 GCA_003443635.1 Flavobacteriaceae bacterium
ACAAAATCAAAAAGTTCTTTTCCGGAGTTAACACTTCCTATAACGTCTATGTCATAAGATGACTCAAAAAGCATTTTGAGTCCAGTTCTTATAATTGGATGATGATCAGCAACTAATACTTTAATCATAATATAATCTGTTTTAAATATTTAAGTTTATACAGAAGTAGGGATTCTTATATTATTGATGGAATTTTCACAAATTTAGCAAAAAAAAACCGTTTTTAAGATTTATTATTTAATAAATTTCCAATTTTACTTTAAATCATTAGGTATTTCACAAATGGGAATTGGTATCATTTTATGCTTATTTGACGAGTTATAACGTTTAAAAATTTTAAATACTTCTCTTTGTCTGCCACTAAAATCGTTTATAGTTTTTCCTTTTTCATTTTCTTGCATAGCCCATTCCAATTCATCATAATTTGCTCCAATTTGATCTTCATCACTACGAGCATCTCCAAATAAACCATCACTTGGAGCTGCTTTTAATATTGATTCAGAAACCTTTAAAAACCTCCCGATTTTATAAACTTCAGACTTTAATAAATCTGCAATAGGGCTTAAATCTACACCACCATCACCATATTTTGTATAAAAGCCAACACCAAAATCTTCAACTTTATTCCCTGTTCCAACTACCAATAATCCTAATAATCCTGCATGATAATATAAAGTTGTCATTCGTAAACGCGCTCTAGTATTAGCTAGTGCCATGTCTACAATTTCTTGCTTTCCGTTTAATGTAACTTTAGTTTTAAAATTTTCAAAAACAGGTGTTAAATCTACTCGTGTGTCTTTTACATTAGGAAAGTGTTCTTTCAATAAAGCAATATGCTCTTGAGCTCTTGTAACATGACTTTTGGCTTGATGAATGGGCATCTCAATACATAAAACATCTAAACCTGTTTTAGCGCAAAGTGTTGAGGTCACTGCAGAATCTATACCTCCAGAAATGCCAATTACAAAACCATTTACTTTAGCATTACTAGCATAATTTTTAAGCCAATCTATAATATGATTTACTACTTTTTCTGTTTTCATTACTTGATGTTTTATAATAAAGAATAAGTACCTTTGCAAGCAAAAATAAACCAAATCTGTATAATTTATAGACGTTAATATCGTTAAGTTTTCAATATTAAAATATGCGAAAGTTATTTAGTGTTATTATAATTGTATTTGTTCTTCTTTTTTCTTGTGAGAAAACAAATAAGTTAGAGGAGGAAATAGATTCTATTTCGATGGATGTTTCTGTTGAGCGTTTTGATCAATTATTTGCAAATACATCTCCTGAAAATTTATCGAAGTTAAAAGAAGAATACTCATTTATGTTTTCTAAAAGGTATAACGATTCTGTTTGGATTAATAGAATTAATGATACTTTACTTCAACAATTAGCGATAGAAACCAAAAAGAAATTTAGTGATTTTAGTGAAGTAGAATCTGAAATAGAATCTTTTTTCAAGCACTTAAAACATTATAATAAAACATTTAAAAAACCAAGAATTATAGGTTATACAGATTATGTTGACTATAGAAATAAAATATTTGTAACAGATTCTATTGTTTTAATTGCATTAGATACTTATTTAGGAAGTACCCATGAATTTTACCAAGACATACAACGATATTTAGTGCAGAATTTTGAGTCCTCACAAATTGTTTCAGATTTAGCCTCAGAGTATGCTAAACAAAAAGTTTATCAATCTAAGCGGAAAACATTTTTAGATGAAATGATTTACTATGGTAAAGAATATTATTTTAAAGATGTAATGATTCCTTTTAAAACTGATGCAGAAAAAATTGGATATACATCTGATCAAATAAATTGGGCTATCGCTAATGAATATAATATCTGGACCTATTTTGTAGAAAACGAATTGTTATTTGATACAGATACTAAACTTGTAGTTAAGTTTATTAATCCGGCACCATTCTCGAAATTTGGATTAGAATTAGATAATGAATCTCCAGGACGCTTAGGTAGATATATAGGTTGGCAAATCGTTAAATCTTATATGGATAATAATGAAGTATCATTAGAAAAATTATTGACAACTGAAGCCGAAGAAATTTTTAATAAAGCAAAATTTAAACCACGCAAATAATGGCAAACACACATACTTCTAAAATTGAACTTACTATAGGATTAGATGAGAATAGGATTCCAGAAAATTTATCATGGACAGCTCCTGATGGAGGAGTAATGAATGAAGAGGCAAAGGCAATATTATTATCGGTTTGGGATAGTAAAGCAAAAGAAGCATTACGTATTGATTTATGGACCAAGGATATGCCTGTAGATGAAATGAAAATCTTTTTTCATCAAACTTTAGTAGCTATGAGTGATACATTTAATAGAGCAACTCAAGATGAAAAAATGACGGCTACAATGAAAGATTTTTGTGATTATTTTGCTGAAAAATTAGAGCTTAAAAATAATTAATTACCATTCGTTAATTCGATTAGAATCAAGTTTTACAAATATAAATAATAGTAAAGTAAAGCCCCAAAGCCCAGAACCACCATAGCTTAAAAACGGAAGTGGTATACCCACTGTTGGTATTAAACCCATAACCATCCCGATGTTAATCATAAAGTGAAAAAATAGGATAGCTGCGAGACTATAACCGTAGATCCGACTGAATTGAGATTTTTGAAGTTCAGCTAAAAATAAAATTCGCACTAAAAGCAGTACAAATAAGAGTACTACAAAACTACTCCCTAAAAACCCCCATTCCTCTCCTACAGTACTAAAAATATAATCTGTATGCTGTTCGGGTACAAATTTCCCAGTAGTTCGTGTGCCTTCTAAAAAACCTTTTCCCAAAAAACCTCCAGAACTTATTGCTTTTTCAGATTCACGCAAATTATAAGCAAAAGTTTTTTTCATTTGCTCTAATCTTACAGGATCTTTTTCTAGACGTAACCATAAGCTTATCCTATCTTTCTGATGTGTTTTTAAAACAGAATTATAAAAAAACTGGACTCCAAAAGTGAATCCTACACAAATTAGAGAAATAAAAATAGGACGTAATATGCTAGACTTTTTTCTTTTAATAAAAAAGTGATGTACAAAAATTAATATGATTGCAATTATAAATGTAGGAATTGCAGAAAATTTTAAAGTAGATACTGCTAATGCAATTATCCCGAATATTATATATAAATAAATATTGGAAATGCCTTCTCTATAAAACACAAAAAATAAAGCAGTATAAACAAGCGTACTTCCAGCATCATTTTGAAGTAGAATTAAAAATGCGGGTAATAATATAATAGCAAGTGTTTTTAACTGATCTTTAAGAGTTGTAATATTAGTTTGTAAATCACTGATATATTTTGCAACTGCTAGTGCTGTAGCAACTTTTGCAAATTCGCTAGGTTGAATTGTCATTCCTCCAATTGCGTACCAGGATGTTGCTCCATTTACGTTTTTTCCGAAAATAAAAAGCCCTAAAAGGGACAATATTGCAGTAAAATAGATAATGCTAGCAAAACGTTCATAAAACTTTGCTTCAAGAGATAGTACTAAAAGAATTAATACAAAAGAAAAAAGTATAAATACAAGTTGTTTGCCATAAGGTTGACTCATGTCAAAATAACTTGTGATTTCCCCTGAAGCAGATGCAGACAATATATTTAACCATCCAAAACTTACTAAAAGTAAAAATAGAAGGATTATAATCCAATCGAATTTTAAATTTTTACTTCGATTCAAATTCATTATTGATTAATCTTAAATGGTAATTTACTATAAGGTTTTAGATATTCTTCTTCTAAACTTTTGTTAAGAACTAATTGTTCCATTTGCTTCAATGTAACTTCACCTTTAATATACTTTTCGATCATTAAACTGGCAATTCGCCCAGCCCAACGCGCACCATAATAACCATTCTCTACTAAAACAGCTATAGCAATTTTAGGATCTTCTTTTGGAGCAAATGCTACAAAAATAGAATGATCAGTAAGTTGAGTTTTTTTACCTTCAATTAAGGTGAAATTTTCTGCAGTCCCGGTTTTACCACAAATATCAATCCCTGGAACACGTAAAAAATTAGCCGTTCCATTTTTGTTATTATATACATCAAATAAACCTTCTACTACAGGTTCGAAATGACGCTTATCAATTGTAGTTTTATGAGGTGTCTTGTATTTTGAAGGAATTGTATCTCCTTCTATCTCTTTTATAATATGTGGAGTATAATAGTGTCCTCTATTGGCAATCGTTGCGGTTAAGTTAGCCAATTGTATTGGAGTTACTAAAACTTCACCTTGTCCAATAGAATTTGAGATAGTTGTTGTTGCTCTCCATCGAAAATCTGGATATCTTTTATCGTAATAAGCCCCATCAGGAATATTACCTTTTTTACCAACAGAAAGGTCATTATTTAAAAAATTTCCTAATCCGAAACTTTTAATGTGTTTACTCCATATGTTTGTAGCTTCAGTAGGATCGTCATATTTATCAATAGTTTTTCTATATACGGTAGCAAAATATGAATTGCACGATTGAGCAATACCACTATTTAAATTATGAATACCAGATCCGCAATGACAACCCATAGGGCGATTACCCCCGTAATGATAGGCTCCAGTACAACGTACAGTAGTATGAGTGTCAATTACTCCTTCTTGAAGCCCAGCTAGAGCAATTAAGGTTTTAAATGGAGAACCAGGTTCATGCATTCTTAATAACCCCTTATCTACCAATGGAAGGTGAATAGAATCGTTATTAAGCTTAGTATAGTTTTTAGAACGCTCCCTTCCTACCAAAAGATTTGGATTGTAAGAAGGGGCAGAGACTAAACTTAAAATTTCACCACTGCTAGGCTCTATAGCCACAATTGCACCAATTTTATTTTGCATTAATTCTTCACCGTAAGCCTGTAAATTCGAATCAATAGTAATTTTAATGTCTTTTCCAGGCTTAGCAATTGTATCTGAATTACCATTATTAAAAGGGCCTATATCTCTATTAAATCTATCTTTTTGAATAAACTTTACACCTTTTTCACCTCTTAATACTTCTTCATATGAAATTTCAATACCACCTTTTCCTATTAAATCTCCTTGTTTGTAATAAGTATCTCTATTAATAGTGCTTTGATTTACTTCAGCAATATACCCTAGCACATTAGCTCCAATAGAAGTTTGATAATCTCTTAATGAGCGCTTTTGGATATAAAATCCACGATATTTTCTCATTTTCTCAGCTAAAACACCATAATCTTCCTTTGATAGATGAGATAAAAATACTTGAGGGATCCTAGGAGAATAAGTATGTCTTCGTTTATAAATTGATTTAAAATCTTCTTTGGTTATTTTTAAAAGGTTACAAAACTCAATGGTATCCATCGCTTCGACTTCACGAGGGATAATCATGACATCATAAGATGGTTGATTTGCAACTAGAAGCTTTCCATTTCTGTCGTAAACATAACCTCGTTTGGGGTAATTAAATACTTTACGAATAGCGTTATCGTCATGTGGATTATATTCTTGAGCTGAATATATCTGAAGATAAAACAACCTAATCATAAAAATTATGCCTACAAAAACGACACTTGATAAGAGTAATAGTTTTCTCATCTACTTTTTTTAGAAAATAAAATAGTTATTAAAATACATAGTATAATTGTAAATATACCTGAGAAGAACGATTTTTTAAGTATCAAAATTATCTTATCAGTGCTAAAAATTTCTAAACTGAATAAAATAATGTGATGTGCTAGTGTGATAATAGTAATATATGTAATCCTTTTGGAAAACTCTGTAGAACTAAATTTTATAGTTTGATGATCATATAATGCACCAAAAGAAAATTTTAAAATTACAGGACGTATATATGCTATCGTAA
Source organism: Flavobacteriaceae bacterium (assembly GCA_003443635.1). Classification (NCBI taxonomy): domain Bacteria; kingdom Pseudomonadati; phylum Bacteroidota; class Flavobacteriia; order Flavobacteriales; family Flavobacteriaceae; species Flavobacteriaceae bacterium. The sequence goes on from CP031964.1 coordinate 920,309, forward strand.
CACATGCGGCTGCATGGACTCCTCCAGAATCCAAAAATAAATCGAGTGTTAAGCCTAGTAAAAAACTAATAAAAAGAAAAAGTAAGCGATTATTTTTAATTGGAAAAAGTATGATGAATAAAATATAGATATAAGGATTGACGTACCCTAAGAAATTGATATTGTTTAAAATAAGAGCTTGCACTAAAATTAAAGTGATAAATCGCAAGATATTTAGAGTAACAATATTATTCATCTTGATCGTTTAAAGTTGAAATTTCTTTAGCATCTCGATTTTCAATAATATAAACATGACCAATATTAGTCATATCATTAAATAAATTAACTTGAATAGTATAATAATTCTCTGTTTCATCAAGCTCAAAAGAAGAAATACTACCTATGCCTATTCCTTTAGGGAATATGGTAGAAAAACCTCCAGTAATAATAGAATCGCCAATATTTAAATCTATTTCTGCTTGTTTCGGAACATCCTCAAGTTGAACTATATTAGGGAATTTGCCATCCCATTTTAATACTCCAAAATGATTTGTATTTTTTAGTTGTGCATTAATCCTGCTATTTGAGTTTAGAATTGAAATAACTCTAGAATATTTTTTAGAAGTATTATCGATAATCCCAATAATACCTTTTGAGGTAATAACCCCATAATCTTCTTTTATACTGTCTCGCTTTCCTTTGTTTATTAATAAATAATTGTTGAGTGAAGAATAACTATGGCTGTAAACTTTAGCAGAAGTTAATTTGTAAGTACTAGTACTATCTATCTTAATAATACTATCATTTAAATCATCTCCTTTTGTATTAAATAAAATTGATTTTAAACGATTATTTTCTTCTAATAAAATTTTATTTTCATTTTTTAAATTAAAATAATCTCCAATACTACTTACAGTCCCATAAACACCACCTGTTAAAAAATTAGCAGAGTTTATAAATTTACTTTTATGATAAGAATGCGATTGAAACGTTAGTGATAATGCTATCCCAAAAAGCAACAAAAACAAAATGAAAACTTTGTTTCTAATTATAAAGTTAATTATTTGTTGCATTACTTACTTGATTATTTAATCAATACACTCTTGTATTTAGGAAGGTTTTTGAGTACAATTCCAGTACCTCTAACTACAGCCCTTAAAGGATCTTCTGCAATATAAACAGGTAAATCTGTTTTTTGAGACAAACGTTTATCTAAGCCTCTAAGCATAGAGCCACCACCAGCTAAATAGATCCCTGTATTATATATGTCTGCAGCAAGCTCTGGAGGAGTTTGAGATAGAGTTTCCATTACTGAATCTTCAACTCTTAAAATAGATTTATCTAATGCTTTAGCAATCTCTCGATATGATATCTGTACTTGCTTTGGTTTTCCAGTTAATAGGTCACGCCCTTGAACACTCATTTCTTCTGGCGGAAGGTCTAGATCTTCAGTTGCAGCACCAATTTGAATTTTAATTTTTTCAGCTGTTCTGTCCCCAACATATAAATTATGTTGAGTGCGCATATAATAAATAATGTCGTTTGTAAAAACATCACCTGCTACTTTTACAGATTTATCGCATACAATTCCTCCCAGAGCAATCACAGCGATTTCTGTTGTTCCTCCACCAATATCTACAATCATATTACCTTTAGGTTGCATGATATCGACACCAATACCAATAGCAGCAGCCATGGGTTCATGAATAAGGTATACTTCCTTCCCGTTTACACGTTCACAAGATTCTTTAACAGCACGCATTTCAACTTCTGTAATTCCAGAAGGAATACAAACTACCATTCGAAGTGCTGGAGAAAATAATTTTTTCTTTAATGCAGGTATATTTTTGATAAACATATTTATCATTTGCTCAGAAGCATCAAAATCTGCAATGACACCATCTTTAAGAGGTCTAATGGTTTTGATGTTTTCATGAGTTTTACCTTGCATTTGGTTGGCTTCTTTACCAACAGCTATTATTTTTCCAGTAATCCTATCTCTTGCTACTATTGAAGGGCTATCAACTACAACTTTATCGTTGTGAATAATTAGCGTATTTGCTGTTCCTAAATCTATTGCAATTTCTTCTGTTAAGAAATCAAAAAATCCCATACGTTATTGATATTATTGAGGGGTTCTTAAAATTATTTTACGTGTATGCGTAAATGTAATAAATTATACGTTACGAATGTTAAAATAGATTTTTAAAAAACAGCTTTATTTTAATGCTTAAAATGTCTAACCCCAGTCATTACCATAGCAATATTATTATCATTGCAATAATCGATACTTAATTGATCTTTTATTGAGCCTCCTGGTTGGATTACAGCACTAATTCCAGCATTGTTAGCAATTTCTACACAATCAGGGAACGGAAAGAATGCATCACTTGCCATTACAGCTCCTTTTAAATCAAATTTAAAAGATTGTGCTTTATGTATTGCTTGATTTAAAGCATCAACACGACTTGTCTGCCCCGTGCCACTAGCGCATAATTGCTTGTTTTTTGCCAATACTATAGTGTTAGATTTTGTATGCTTACATATTTTAGAAGCAAATATTAAATCGTCTAATTCGTTTTGATTAGGTTCTGACGTAGTCGCATTTGTTAATTGCGAAATGCTATCTGTAATATTATCTTTATCTTGAACTAAAATACCATTTAAACAAGTCCTTACTGTAGTTTGAGGTAAATCTAAATCGTTTAAGATTAATAAAATTCGATTTTTCTTTCCTTTTAAAATTTCTAAGGCATCATTACTAAATGAAGGTGCAATTACTACTTCGCAAAATAAATTATGGATTTCTTCTGCAGTAATTTTATCAATTTCAGTATTACAGATTAAAATACCTCCAAAAGCAGAAACTGGATCTCCAGCTAAGGCATCTACATAAGCTTGGTGTAATGTTTCTCTTTGGGCTAACCCACAAGCGTTATTGTGTTTTAAAATAGCAAATGTAGGAGCGTCACCTTTAAATTCGTTCATTAAATTTACAGCAGCATCTACATCTAAAAGATTATTATAACTTAGTTCTTTACCATGAAGTTTTGTAAACAAACCATCAAAATTTCCGAAAAAATACCCTTTTTGATGTGGGTTTTCTCCATAACGTAATACCTTACCGTTTGGTTCACTTATTTTTAAAACAGCTTCATTATTATTTTGATTAAAATAATTAAAAATAGCACTGTCGTAATGTGACGATACATTAAACGATTTTGTAGCAAAACGCTTTCTGTCTTCAATAGAGATACTTCCGTTATCTTTAGAAATTAAATCTAAAAACTCAGCATAATCATCAACTGAAGATACACAGATAACATCTTTAAAGTTTTTTGCAGCAGCTCGAATAAGAGAAATACCTCCTATATCAATCTTTTCAATAATATCTTGCTCACTTGCTCCAGAAGCTACTGTTTTTTCAAACGGATATAGATCAACAATTACAGCATCAATTTGGGGAATTTCAAATTCTGCTAATTCTGAAACATCTTGAGGGTTATCTTGACGATTTAAAATACCTCCAAAAATCTTTGGATGTAATGTTTTTACACGACCTCCTAATATAGATGGATATGAAGTAACATCTTCTGCTGGAACAACATTAACCCCTAAATCGTTTATGAATTTTTGTGTGCCTCCAGTTGAGTAAATTGTAACTCCTTGTTCGTCTAATTTTTTTACAATAGGTTCTAAACCTTCTTTGCTAAAAACTGATATTAATGCAGATTTAATCGTCTTAAAGTCGCTCATTTGTTGTGTTAGTTTTAAAGCCACAAAAATAGCACTTTTAATGAGAAATTTAAGATTGCATTTAATTTAAAAAACAGCGTTTTTTTAACTAAATAAGATAGTTGTTAACAGCTATATGAAATTTTAAATAAATAACTTTTAAATTATAAACTTAAAACATCAAGTTTTTCTGCAACTTGTTTACAAATAAACTCTAAAAAGCGTTCGTCTTTTTCTGTAAATGGATCAATAACATTAGAATCTATGTCTATTTGACCAATATTTTCACCATTGACAAAAATGGGAACTACAATTTCAGATTTTACAGAAATACTACACGATAAGTAATTGTCTTGAGCAGCAACATCTGGAACAACAAAGTTTTCATTACTCACAGCAACTTGTCCACAGATACCTTTTCCGAAAGGAATAATAGTGTGATCTGTTGGAGCACCAACATAAGGGCCCAATTTTAATTCTTCTTTATCACCATTTCTAAAATAAAACCCTACCCAATTATAATAATCTACGTGAGCTTCTAAAAGCTCGCATATTGCATAAAGGCGTTTTTCAACCGTTTCATTTGTATTTGAAACTATTTCGGTTACTTTTGATTTTAGATTATCTAATGACATATGCTGAAAAATTTTGACAAAAATATTTAAAATTGAAAAAAAACATTCAAAAAAAATAGATAATTTTAAATACAATAAAACGATTTAAATTGAAACATCTTTTTATAAAATATAAGTCGGTAATACAATTTATACTTACGTTTTTAGGTGTATATATAGTACTATCTTTATCTTATAAATTTTACCTAGATTATTCCAATAAATCATCATCTGCAGATTATATAACAAGCCAAGTAGCCAAGCAAAGCGAATCTTTAATTGGGGTTACTGGTTATGAAGCACAAGTGTTGCCTCACCCAAACGAACCATCAATAAAAATTTTAGTGAACGATAAATATATTGGACGTGTGATAGAAGGATGCAACTCTATAAGTATTATTGTTTTGTTTGTATCTTTTATAATAGCTTTCAAAGGAAAATGGAAAACAACTCTATTATACTTATTGGTAGGAAGTGTTTTAATTTATATTGTGAATTTAATTAGAATAGTCATTTTATCCATAGGGTTATATGAATACCCAGAAAAAGAAAAACTACTACATACTGTTATTTTCCCGTTAATTATCTACGGAATGGTTTTTTTATTATGGATGTTTTGGGTAAACCGATTTAAAACATTAAACCCTAAAAATGAATAAGATTATCAAATATGGTTTAGTAAGCTTACTAATATTTTTATTGGTTTTAATTCGTGTATTTCAAGATGAATTATTTTACGATCCTTATTTGCAATTTTTTCAAAACGATTTTTTATATATAGACTCTCCTCGTCGAGAAGTATTTAAATTAACTTTATTTACAACCTTAAGATTTATACTAAATACAGCATTATCACTAGGGATTATTAAATTGCTTTTAACAGATAAAAGCATTGTAAAGTTTTCAGCAATACTATATGGTATTGCATATGTTATTTTATTAATTTTATTCTTGTATTTTGTGTTAAACCCAAGACAAGAAGACTATTATATCTTTTTTAATATTCGAAGATTTCTTATTCAACCTATAATTTTAATCGTGTTATTACCTGCATTTTATTATTATAAATTAAAACAGTAATTGTTAAGTGTTTCGTAAAAAGAGTATTAATTTTTTAGTTTTTGTATCTTTGTACCTTGTTAAAAGAATTATTACATAAAGTTTTTTCTATAAGTTTAGCGCTAATAGTATTGTGTTCAACACTATCATTTACTGTTGAAAAACATTATTGTGGATCTTTTTTAGTTGATGTAGCGTTGTTTAATTCTGTTGAAAAATGCGGAATGGACACTGTTATGAATTCTAATGAGAATGAAAAATCATGTTGTAATGATGAGATTGAAGTTATTCAAGGTCAAGATGAGTTAAAAGCGCTTACTTTTGATGATTTAAATTTTGAACAACAGCTTTTTATTACCGTTTATACATATTCTTATATTAATTCTTTTAAGGGATTAGAGAATAGAACGATATCTTTTTTAGAATATCCACCACCACTTATTGTCAGGCAACTCTTCAAACTTGACGAGGCTTATTTAATTTGATTTTTTATTATTTCTAATAACAATGCGCATGAGTATTGTTACTTGATTGTATACCAATATTTGGATGCAATTATAATTTTATAGAAAAATAATAATCAAAAAGAACAATAATGAAAATATATATAGGATCATTTATAGCAATGCTATTTAGTGTTGTTAGTTTAGCGCAGGGTCCTCCAATTACTTTAGATAAAATTATTTTATTAGGAAGTGACAGTTTTACTGCGAGAACACTAATAGAATATAGAAATACTGAGCGAGGAAATTTTGTATATATTCCTTTTAGTCTAAGTTATTTACCTACCTCTAATACATCTATAGCTATAGATATTCCATTTATTACCTATGATTTTGAATCTGCTTCCAATGGAAGTGGTTTAGCAGATATAAGATTAACTGGTAAATATCAGTTTTATCAAAAAAATGCTACAGGCAAAACATTTAGAGTATTAGCAAAAACAGAGCAAACTTTACCAACAGGAGAAGAACTGGATTTATTAGGATTGAGTACAGGATTGTATCAAGGATACTATGGTATATTAACAGGTTATGAATCTTTAAAATTTGGAATAACTAGTGAATTGGGATATAATTGGATTCCTAATGGAACCTTAGATCATTTAAGATACAAGCTAGGGTTTGGATTGCCTCTATTAAAACCACAATTCCCTAATAAACAAATCAACTTGTATTTTGAATATAGCAATTTTTGGATTTTTGAAAGAAATTGGTATCAATTGCTATATGCACAGGGAATACAGTATGCAGGAAAGGATTTCACAATAGATGTTTCCGTTCAAGTTCCTTTGGTGAATGATGTAGATACTGGTCGTGAATTGAATTACTCCTTATTCCTTGGTGGTAGATACACTTTTTAAAATATTATAAATAATTAAAAAAATAAAAAATGAAAACAAAAATAATAATGACACTGTTTCTAGGATTGGTTTCAGTATCAACAATACAAGCTCAAAAAGAACGTGATAGTTTTAAAATTCAAGTGGATGGATTAGGATGTCCTTTTTGTGCTTATGGGTTAGAAAAGAAATTTAAAGAATTTAAAGGAATAAAAAACGTAGCTATAGATATTGAAACAGGTGATTTTACTTTCACTTACCCGACAGAAAAGAAATTAACTATTTTACAAGTTGAAGAACAAGTGAAAAAAGCAGGTTATACTCCAGTTACTATGAAAATTACTAGAGCCAATGGAGAAATAGAAGTTTCTGAAAGTAAAATAGAAAATACACCTTAAGTATCTGAAAATGAAGAAAATTTTAATAATGCTAAGTTTTACTGTAATTATTGCTAGCTGTAACTCCTCTAAAAAGGAGATAGCTAAGAAATGGGTATTACAGGAAACAATTAATATAGACGAAGTCAACCCAATTGGTATTACCTTAAAAGGAGAAGAACTGTGGTTATCTGATGCAGACCATAATCGATTAGTAAATATTGATAATAAAGGAAATATACTTAAAATTATAGATGGCTTTGATAGACCAATGCATATTTCTGCTAATGCTACTTCTATTTATGTGCCTCAATACGGATCTGATACGATTGCAATTGTAAATAAGGATGTACGAAAGGTATTGCCCATAGAAATAAAATTAGACGCTCCAGCTGGAGTGTCTAATTTTAAAAATGAGATAGCGATTGCTGATTTTTACAACAATCAAATTCATTATTTCAATGGCACACAATGGAATAGTTTTGGAAGTGAAGGCAATGCTAATGGACAATTTTATTACCCTACAGATGTGCAGATTACGTTAGATGAAATTTGGGTTGCTGATGCTTATAATCATCGAGTTCAGGTGTTTGATAAAACAGGTAATTTTTTAAAAGCAATTGCTTATAATCAAGGAATAAATGCTGCTACAGGAATTTATGTTTCAGAAAATGAAGTTTTTGTAACTGATTTTGAAAATGACCGTGTTTTAATTTTTGATCATCAAGGAAATTTAAAACAACAATTAAAAGATCAAGTGCATAAACCTACGGATATGATTATAAAAGGTGAAACTTTATATACTCTTAATTATCGAAAAGGCACTTTGAATTCTTATTTTCAAGAACCCATAAAAAAATGAAATAGAAAACTTAAATTATAAATGTATTGAAACACATTATATATATCATATTATTATTTCCTATTGTACTTTTTTCTCAAAATGATTTAAAAGGTATAGTGATGGAAGTAAATGAAAATAATGAAGAAATTCCTCTTGGAGGAGCTAGTATATTCTGGCTCGATACCACAATAGGGACAACGACAGATTTTGATGGAACATTTACAATTCCTTATAAAAAGGAATATGCAAAGTTGGTTATAAGTTATGTGGGTTTTAAAACAGATACACTAACAATTACAAATGTTAAACCTATTAAGCATATTCTACAGTCAGAAAATAGTTTGGACGAAGTTTCTATTACTTCTCAAAAACAAGCTACACGAAAATCGTATTTGCAAGCGGCAAATATTTTAAATATTAGTAGCGATGAGTTACTTAAAGCTGCTTGTTGTAATCTGTCTGAAAGTTTTGAAACCAATCCGTCTATCGATGTTAATTTTGCTGATGCCGTTTCTGGAACAAAACAGATAAAATTATTAGGTTTAACAAGCCCATATATTTTAATCGCTACTGAAAATATTCCATCTATACGAGGTGCTTCGCAAGCGTACGGGTTGAGCTTTATTCCAGGTACTTGGGTAGAGAGCATTCAAATTACTAAAGGAGCAGGAAGTGTTATTAATGGCTTTGAAAGTTTTTCAGGGCAGATCAATGCAGAACTTCAAAAACCAAGAGAAAATGATAAGCTATTTGTTAATGCATATGCATCTGGGAGTGCACGATTTGAACTGAATACACATTTAAATAAAAAAGTAAGTGATCGATGGGATACAGGTTTGTTTGTTCATGGTAATTTACGAGAATCCAAATTTGACAGAAATAACGATTCGTTTCTGGATGTACCTTTAATGAAGCAAGTTAATGTGATTAATCGTTGGCAATATACCGATACTCAAAATGGGTTTGTGAGCTTCATTAACTTTAGATATCTCAATGACGAAAAACAATCCGGTCAAACACAATTTAACCCTGATATAGATAGGTTGACAACTAATGCTTGGGGTAGTGAAATAGATACTGAGCGTTTTGAGGTGTCTGCTAAACTGGGTTATGTAAACCCAGAACTACCTTATCAAAGCATTGGAGCTCAATTTGCCTATAGTAATCATGATCAAAATTCATTTTTTGGATTAAGAACTTATGACATTACGCAAAATAGCCTATACTCTAATATTATCTATAACTCTATTTTAGGAGATACTCGACATAAATTTAAAACAGGAATAAGTTTTACTTATGATGATTATGATGAACTAGTTTTAGGGGATGTGTTTAAGAGAACTGAGCGCTCTGTAGGAGGTTTTTTTGAATATACATTTGATAATATAGATGATCTTAATTTAACCGCAGGTGTACGAATAGATACTCATAATTTATTAGGAACATTTATAACACCTAGATTTCATTTACGGTATACACCTTGGGAAAGATCGGCATTAAAAGCATCTTTTGGTAGAGGAAAGCGTAGTGCTAATATTTTTGCTGAAAATCAGAAATTTTTTGCAAGTTCACGATCTATTAATATTTTAAATTCAGACGGACCAATTTATGGGTTAGAACCTGAAATCGCTTGGAATTATGGAGTGTCGTTTCTTCAAGGATTTAATCTTTTTGGAAGAAAAGCTGATGTAACATTAGATTTTTATAGAACAGATTTCCAAAATCAAGTAATAGTAGATTCTGAAAATCCTTTAGAGCTTAATTTTTATAATTTAGAAGGTGATAGTTTTGCTAATAGTTTTCAAGCTGAATTTAATTATAATTTAGCAGAACGATTAGATTTACGATTTGCATATAAATTTTATGATGTAAAAACCGATTTTCTTTCAGGAGAATTGCAAACTCCTTTAACCCCTAAAAATCGAATATTTGCCAATACATCCTATGAGACCAAACAAAAAGATAATGAAGCTCAATGGAAGTTTGATGCTACATTTAATTGGATAGGAGAGCAGCGCTTTCCTTCAACTGTATCTAGCCCTATAGAATTTCAACGATCAAACTTTACACCAACAGTTATAACACTTAATGCACAAATAACTAAAGTGTTTTCTAAAACTTTTGAAGTATATTTAGGAGGCGAAAACATAAATAATATAAGACAGGATAATCCTGTTGTTAGTAACGATAACCCTTTTGGACAAAACTTTGATACTACTTTTGTGTATGGTCCAATTTTTGGAAGTACATATTATGTAGGATTAAGATTTAAAATTGAATAAAATGAAAAAAATAATAGTATTGTTAATAGCACTATGTTTAAGTGTAGTAACATTTGCTCAAAATAAAAATGAAAAAGCGTCAATTGAAGTAGATGGTGTGTGTTTAATGTGCAAACTGCGTATTGAGAAAGCTGCTATAAAAACCAAAGGAGTTAAATCTGCTGTTTGGAATATAAAATCTCACGAGTTAAAACTTATTTACGATCAACGTAAAACTAATTTAAAGTCAATTCAACAAAATATTGCAGCTGTTGGGCATGATACTAAAGCAATAAAAGCAACTGAAGAAGCTTATAATAGTGTAGATCCTTGTTGCAAATATCGTGATGAAAAAGTCGTGAATGATCATAAAAACTAATTGAAAAAGCCAGAAATTAATTTCTGGCTTTTTTTTTATAATTTCGGACAAATACTAAAGCAATTCTAAATGAAACGAATTTCATACTTTTCCTTGTTTATAGTTACATTAATAATGTTTCTTACATCTTGTACAAATAATAAAAACGTAGAAGCTTCAATGCTTATCTATGGAGGCACTATTTACACAGTTAATAATGATCAAACTATAGTTGAAGCAGTAGCAGTAAAAGGAGATACTATTCTTTTTGCCGGTGCTTTAAAGGAAGCAGAAAAACTTAAAGGAGAAACTACTGAATTGATAGATTTAAAAGGGAAAACTATGACTCCTGGTCTTATTGAAGGGCATGGTCATTTTATGGGGCTAGGGTATAATGAAATTAGTTTAGACTTGTTGGGAACAACGAGTTATCAATCTATTATTGATGCTGTAGCAAAACGTGTTGAAACAGCAGAGCCGGGTGAATGGATTACAGGTCGTGGATGGCATCAAAGTAAATGGGATTCTTTACCTGAGAATTTGGTAAAAGGATTTCAAACTCATTTTAGATTGAGTGAGGTGTCGCCTGATAATCCAGTATATTTAAGTCATGCTAGTGGGCATGCAGGTTTTGCAAATGCAAAAGCTATGGAAGTTGCAGGTTTAACAGGATTGTATAAAGAAGGCTTAGGAGCTTATAAGATTGAAGGAGGAGAAGTCATTTTAGATGAGGGAGGGCGTCCAACAGGTGTTTTTAACGAGCGAGCGCAAACTTTGATAACAAGACATGTTCCAGATAGAACAGCAGAAACAGATAGACAAGCGTTTGATTTAGCCGTTAAAGCTTCCCATAGAAACGGGATTACAAGTTTTCATGATGCAGGTATTCCTAGGAGAACTATTGAATTTTACGATGAGATGCAGTCTAATGATAAAATGGATGTACGTATCTATGCTATGTTGACAGGGTGGGATAAAGAATTACTGAATGAATGGTATACTAAAGGCGCTAGAATTGATCCAGACCACAAATTTACGATTCGCTCCATAAAGTTGAACTGTGACGGAGCACTAGGTTCGAGGGGGGCATGGTTATTAGAACCCTATACAGATCGCCCAGATCATTTTGGACACGAAACTTTACCAATGGAGTTTGTGAGAGAGACGGCTTATAATGGATTGCAAAATGGATTTCAGGTTTGTGCGCATGCTATAGGAGATAGAGCTAATAGAGAAATTTTAGATCGCTATGAACTAGCAATGAATGCTCTTGGAGGTAAGGCTGAAGATCATAGATTTAGAATAGAACATGCACAGCACCTACATCCTGATGACATTCCACGTTTTGCAGAACTAGGTGTGATTCCTGCTATGCAGGCAGTTCACATGTCGTCTGACCGCCCTTGGGCAATTGATCGCCTTGGTGAGAAACGAATTAAAGAAGGAGCATATATGTGGCAAGATTTATTGCAGAGCGGTATACCGATTGTTAACGGTACTGATGTGCCTGTGGAACCTATTAATCCTATAGCGAGTTTTTATGCAAGTATTAGCCGTAAAACATTAAAAGGACTTCCAGAAGAAGGTTACGAACCAGAACAGAAAATGACTCGGACTCAAGCTTTAAGATCTTATACACTAGATGCAGCCTATGGTGCATTCGAAGAAGATATTAAAGGATCAATAGAGGTAGGGAAACTCGCTGATTTCACTATTTATAATCAAGATTTAATGACAGTTCCAGAAAATCAAGTGCTTGATACAAAAGTAGTGATGACTATTTTCGATGGTAAGGTTGTGTTTGAAGATAAATAAACTTAGAAAACTAAATAAAAAAGACCCTTGATTTTATCGTCAAGGGTCTTTTAATTTATATATAATACTATATTATATTACATCATTCCTGGCATTCCACCACCCATAGGAGGCATTCCACTAGCGCCTGCAGGAGCATCTTCTTTAATGTCTACTAAGGCACATTCTGTAGTTAAGATCATTCCAGCAACAGAAGCAGCATTTTCTAATGCAATACGTGTTACTTTTTTAGGATCTATAATACCAGCTTTTAGCATATTTACATAAGTTTCAGATTTTGCGTCATAACCAAAATCACCTTTCTCTTCAGAAACTTTATTAATAACCACAGAACCTTCTCCTCCAGCATTTTCAACAATAGTACGTAAAGGTGCTTCAATAGCACGAGCTACAATTTGTACACCAGTTACTTCGTCAAGGTTATCAGTAGTTATTTTTTCTAAAACAGATTTAGCTCTTACTAAAGCAACACCACCACCAGCAACAATACCTTCTTCAACAGCAGCTCGAGTAGCGTGTAAAGCGTCGTCTACACGATCTTTCTTTTCTTTCATCTCTACTTCAGAAGCAGCGCCAACATAAAGTACAGCAACACCACCAGCTAATTTAGCTAAGCGTTCCTGTAATTTTTCTTTATCGTAATCACTAGTTGTCGTTTCAATTTGTGCTTTAATTTGGTTTACTCTTGCTTTAATTTCTGTAGCTTTTCCAGAACCATTTACGATAGTAGTATTATCTTTATCGATAGTTACAGTTTCTGCAGTTCCTAACATTGTTAAATCTGCATTTTCTAAAGAAAACCCTCTTTCTTCAGAGATTACCACACCTCCAGTTAAGATAGAAATATCTTCTAACATTGCTTTACGTCTGTCTCCAAATCCTGGTGCTTTTACAGCAGCAATTTTAAGACCGCCACGTAATTTATTAACTACTAAAGTAGCTAAAGCTTGACCTTCAACATCTTCTGCAATTATTAAAAGAGGTCTTCCAGATTGTGCAACTGGTTCTAATATTGGAAGAATTTCTTGTAAATTAGAAATCTTTTTATCGAATAATAAAATGTATGGATTTTCTAAATCAGCGATCATTTTATCAGCATCTGTCACAAAATAAGGCGATAAATACCCTCTGTCAAATTGCATTCCTTCAACAACATCTACATAAGTGTCTGTTCCTTTTGCTTCCTCAACAGTAATAACACCTTCTTTACCTACTTTGCCAAATGCTTTTGCAATTAATTCACCAATAGTATTATCGTTGTTTGCTGAAATAGATGCTACTTGTTGAATTTTTTCTGAAGAATTTCCAACTTTCTTTGCTTGCTTCTCAAGATCTGTAGTAATTGCTTCGACAGCTTTATCTATACCACGCTTTAAATCCATTGGATTTGCACCTGCAGCAACATTTTTTAACCCTTCTTTTACAATTGCTTGTGCTAATACGGTTGCAGTTGTTGTACCATCTCCAGCTAGGTCATTGGTTTTTGAAGCAACTTCTTTTACCATTTGTGCCCCCATATCTTCAAGCTCATTTTCTAGCTCAACTTCTTTAGCGACAGTAACACCATCTTTTGTTACTTGAGGTGCTCCAAATGACTTGCTAATAATTACATTACGACCTTTAGGTCCTAAAGTTACTTTTACTGCATTTGCTAATGCATCTACACCACGTTTTAAACCGTCACGCGCTTCTACATCAAATTTTATATCTTTTGCCATTGTTAAAATTTTAATTTTAGCATTTCCATGAAATTGGAAATCTATTTGTTATAAATAATAATTTAGTTTTGATTAAAGAGATTCCTGTTTTCACAAGAATGTAATTATACGATAGCTAAGATATCGCTCTCACGCATAATTAAATAATCGTTACCTTCAAGTTTGAGCTCTGTTCCAGCATATTTGCCATATAAAACAGTATCTCCAACTTTTACAGTAATAGGATCATCTTTGGTACCGTTACCAACGGCAACTACATTTCCTTTTTGAGGTTTTTCTTTGGCATTATCTGGAATGATAATTCCTGAAGCTGTTGTAGTTTCAGCTTGAAGTGGCTCTATAAGAACACGATCTGCTAATGGTTTAATATTTAATCCCATTGTTTTTATTTTTTTGATTAATTAAATTATGTTTAACGCATTAGCGTTATTCTAAAATTGTGCCAATAGATTAATGCTGACAAAATTTCATTTCACTGTAATTTCTAGTTAATATTAATTACAAAAAATGCCAACTTTTACAGTCAGCATTTTTAATGTACTATTATAAATTAATAACTCTTCTAGTTATTAGTTTCTTAATTGTTTTCTGTTGTTGGAGGCGGAGGTGGTGTCGTTTCCGTACTTACTGGCTGTGATGTTGTCGCATTTTGATCTAAAGCTTTAGATTCTGATGTTCCGTTTGGGCCACCAATAGCAACATTAGATAATAAAATTAATGCTAATAATAAGGTAGCTAATGCCCAAGTACTTTTATCTAAAAAATCCCCTGTTTTTTTTACACCACCTAATTGTTGTCCACCACTACCACCAAATGATGATGATAATCCACCACCTTTAGGATTCTGTACCATTATTACTACAACTAGTAAAAATGCTACGATAATGATTAGACCTAAAAATATTGTAAACGTACTCATTATTATATAGTATTATGTTTTTGTAATTCTTTTACTGCTTGAATTTGGTCTGCAAAGAAACTACTTTTTTCTGGATATTTCAAACTTAAAATTTTATAAGACTGAATCGCTTTATCGTAATTTTTTTGCTCCACATAAATCCGCGCTAATGTTTCAGTCATCAGGGACTTAGGCTTCATCATTTGAGCTTTAGCAATGTTATGTGATTTCCCTTCTTTTTTTACAGGTTCAATCTTTGGGTTATTGGCAATAAACTTATCTATTAAGTCAAATTTGTTTGTCTTTTTGACTTCTGTAAGATCGTTTTTGATTTGCTTCTTTTTGTCTCTAATAATAGGTTTGAAGCTTGTTATTTTTAACCATTCGCCAAAAGAATGAGCTTCATTTTTATTAAAGTTTAAAGGTTTGCCAACTTCAAGAATTTCTTTTGGTGTTTTTGTTGTTTCTGTTGAGTCAGCTGTGAATGTATCTGTAGTAATATGCTTTGCTTTAAATAAAGAAGGGTTTAAAGTAGGCTCTGTATCTTTTATATACTGTTTTAGTGTATCGTCAATAATCACACTTTTGTTAATAGAAATATCTTCAACATCTTTAACTTCAATATCTTTTATGTGCTCTAAATTCTGTTTAATATATTCAGAAACTTTATTTTGAATAAACTCTTCAGAAGTAATAAAATCAAATAAAATACTTCTATCTGCAGTATGAGCAGCAGTTGTTTTTAATTCTTGATTATATTTGAAGCTATCTTCGTTTTTAAGCCCTTTTAAATAAATTGCTCTTACCGATTGAAAATAAGGAAACTCATTAATAATAGATTTGATCTCATTAGTTTGTTTGTCATCCAAAGTTTGCGGATGTTGTAGTAAATATGTGAGATCTGTAGTATTCATTTATTTAAACTTACCAATTTGCTAATGAAGCATTAAATATATCTTGAGTAATACGTTCAAAAATCTCTTCTTGAGCTGTAGTTCTTAAAGCAGGAGATAAATCTGCAGCACCTTCAAAATCAAAGAAAAAAGAAAATGGTTGTTCAAAATCTGCTTCAGGATCTTTTTTGTTAAAATAACGAACATTAACTCTAATAGTTAAACGATTTTGTGCAGCGGTATTATTTGCAGTAGCGGTAGTGGGAGATACTCTATAATCTATAATTTCACCTTCGTAAACTAAATCTCCATTAAATTTTACAAGCTCTAAACTTGTTTGATCTCTTAACAAATCTGTTAATGTATTAGTGAAATCTCGATCTATACCAGGTTCAATTAATTGCGAATTATTTTGAAAAAAATTAACTTGAAAACTATTCGTGCCTTCAGGAATAGATGCTCCTGTAAACGAATAGCTAATACAGCTTATTGATGTTAATGTAATAGCAATTATTAATATATATTTTAATAGTTTCATTTAGATGTTTTTATTTTAAAACGAAATTAAGTCAAAAGAGATTGTCTATTTAAACTTATAAATCAAATTGTTTAATTTTTCTATATAATGTGCGTTCGCTAATACCTAGCTCTGCTGCTGCTAATTTACGTTTTCCATGATGACGTTCTAGCGATTTTTTAATTAATTCTAATTCTTTGTCATGAAGCGAAAGTGTTTCTTCTTCTAAAACTTCTTCAGCAAAATGATATTTATCTTGAGAATCTTCAATTATCTCAACAGTTGGAGGGTTTTGTTGAGGAAGAGATAAAACCTCTAAATTTTCCTTATGATCAACATCATCCTCTCGGTATATTTTCTGAATTAAACTCTCATTATCTTTTTGAACATCTTTATTATTTCCCTCTTGCATAAGCTTCATGGTTAACTTTTTAAGATCATTTAAATCACTTTTCATATCAAACAGCACCTTGTATAAAATCTCACGCTCGTTACTAAAATCACTTTCAGATTTCGAGGTATTAATAACTGCTGGTAAATTTTGACCAACATCTGGTAAATAATGTCTTAATGTATCTATAGAAATGGCTCTATTTTGTTCTAATACAGAAATTTGCTCTGCTACATTACGCAATTGCCTAATATTACCACTCCAACGATATTTTAAAAGTAAACTAATAGCTTGTTCATTTAATCTAATGGTAGGCATTTTGTATTTTAGAGCAAAATCACTGGCAAATTTTCTAAACAATAAATGAATATCTTCTTTTCGTTTACGGAGAGCAGGTAGATGAATTTCTACTGTACTTAATCTGTAATATAAATCTTCTCTAAATTTTTCTTTTTGAATGGCTTCAAACATATTAACGTTTGTTGCTGCTACGATTCTAACATTTGTTTTTTGTACTTTACTGGAACCTACCTTTATAAATTCTCCATTTTCTAAAACACGAAGTAAGCGTACTTGAGTAGTTAAAGGTAATTCTCCAACTTCATCTAAAAAAATGGTACCCCCATCTGCAACCTCAAAATAACCATTACGGGTTTGTGTTGCTCCTGTAAAAGCGCCTTTTTCATGACCAAACAATTCACTATCAATTGTACCTTCAGGAATAGCACCGCAATTTACTGCAATAAATTTACCGTGTTTACGATGTGATAATTGATGAATTATTTTAGGAATACTCTCTTTACCTACTCCACTTTCTCCAGTAACCAAAACAGAAATGTCTGTTGGAGCTACTTGTATAGATTTTTCAACAGCACGATTTAAACTAGGATCATTCCCAATAATTCCAAAACGTTGTTTTATAGCTTGAATTGATTCCATAGTTTTAATTATTTTCAGAATAACCAATGGCATCACCAATAAGTGTTGCGCTAGTACAATCTTTAGTTTTTACGTTTACAAAATCACCTATTTTGTAATGTTCTTTGGGGAATACCACAACTGCATTATGCTCGTTTCGTCCAGACCAATGTTTTGAGGATTTTTTAGATTCTTTTTCTATAAGAACTTCTACAGTTTTATTAACAAATTGTTTAGTTCGGTATAAACTGTGTTTTTGTTGTAAATCTACAATTTCTGCTAACCTGCGTTTTTTTACCAACAGAGGCACATCATCATCTAATTTACGCTCCGCAAGAGTTCCTGGACGTTCAGAATAAGCATACATATATCCAAACGAATATTTAATGCTGTTCATTAAACTTAAAGTATCTTGATGATCTTGTTCTGTTTCTGTAGGAAACCCAGTTATCATGTCTTGACTTACTGTGCAGTCTGGTAAAATATCTTTAATATTTTTAATTAACTCAATATATTCCTCACGTGTGTGTTGACGATTCATTTCTTTTAAAATGCGATTACTACCACTTTGTACTGGTAAATGAATGTAGTTACAGATATTTTTGTATTTCGACATAGTTTTAATCACATCCAAAGACATGTCTTGAGGATTAGATGTCGAAAAACGAATACGCATTTTAGATTGTGCTTCAGCACAAAGTTCTAATAATTTAGAGAAATTTATTGCTGTTGCTTTTTGTATCTCTGAAGCATTTGCAAAATCTTTTTTAAGCCCACCTCCATACCATAAGTAACTATCTACATTTTGACCTAATAATGTAATCTCTTTAAAGCCCTTATTCCATAAATCGTTTATTTCTTCAATAATACTCTGAGGATCTCGACTACGTTCACGACCTCTTGTAAAGGGGACAACACAAAAAGTGCACATATTATCGCAACCTCTTGTAATAGAAACAAGTGCAGTAACCCCATTTGTATTTAAACGTACAGGAGCAATATCTCCATAAGTTTCTTCTTTAGAAAGAATAACATTTACGGCATTACGACCTTCATCAACTTCTGCAATCAAATTAGGTAAATCTTTATAAGCATCAGGTCCAACAACAAGGTCTACTATTTTTTCTTCTTCTAAAAATTGCGTTTTTAGGCGTTCAGCCATACAACCTAAAACACCAACTTTCATTTTAGGGTTAACTCGTTTTACAGCATTGTATTTCTCTAAGCGCTTTCTAATTGTTTGTTCTGCTTTATCGCGAATAGAACAAGTATTAACTAAAACTAAATCCGCATCTTCAAGGTTACTGGTTGTATTAAAACCTTCTTTAGATAATATTGAAGCTACAATTTCACTATCGCTAAAATTCATAGCGCAACCATAGCTTTCTATAAAAAGCTTTCGTGTATTACTTGTTTTTTGATCTAAAACAAGGTGTTTCCCTTGTTTGCTTTCATCAATAATCTTCTCCATAAATATTCTTGAGACTTTTTAAGGTCAATAAGTATGCAAAGATACAATTTATTTATACTTTGTGACAAAGTGTCATACCTGTATAAATATTTTTTGTGAGATATATTTTATCTCTCTACATTTGATCGCTATTGTAAACGATTAGCTAAATTATGAATACAATTAATTATTTATTAGATAAAATTAGCAATTCAAAACAGTTAGATTTTGGAACTGTTTTTAGTAATTCTTTTGAATTGTTTAAAAAAACTTGGATACAAGGATTCTTAATGAAATTGATGACGATATTAATAACGCTTCCATTAATAATAATACTTTACATTCCATTAATATTTCTTTTTATAGCTCAGATTAATGAAGGAGATTACGATCCAGAAATATTTTCTGCCTTTTTTGCTGGATTTTCTATTATATATATAATATTCATTTTTGTTGGAGTATTTGTTTTAGGAGCAATGTCAATGGCAATTAACGCTGGATTTTATAGAATAATGATGCTTTTAGATAAAAATGAGCAAGTGAGAATATCTGATTTGTTCTATTTTGTGAAAAGTAAATATTTAGGTAAACTACTTGTCTTATTAATAATTTCAATGATCATATCAGTAATTGCAGCATTATTATGTGTACTACCTGTTTTTTATGTAATGGTGCCTATTTCTTTTTTTACTGTAGTTTTTGCATTTAATCCAGATCTAAGCGCAGGAGATATTATAACGATTAGTTTTAAATTGGGAAATAAAAAATGGCTAATTACATTTGGCTTGCTAATAATATCTTCTATGCTAACAAGTATTGCTGTTACGGTTACTTGTGGATTAGCAGCATTATTTGTATCTGCGTTTATATATCACCCAACATACTTAGTTTACAAAGAAGTAATAGGCTTTAATGATGAAAGTGATTTAATTAAGATAGATGTTCAATATTAAACAATATTAATACTGTTTTTTACTTTGAAATTAATATTTACCACAATATTTAAACTCCTTAAACAATTAACTTTATTGTTATTGGTATTACATACTTGTATAACATATTCGCAAGACATAAACGAACAAATAGAATTTAAAATAGATAACGATAAATTTTTATTTATAGACAGATATTATACTAGTGGTTTATTTATAACTTATAAAAAGCAACTAGAAAACGATTTTATATTTGATAATATTGAAGGTAATAAACTTCAATTAAATTTAACATTGGGTAACGAAACATATACACCTACAGATTTGAGTTCTTTTGACTCTTCTAGATTTGATAGACCTTTTGCAGGTTGGCTTTATGGAAGTATTGAAATTGTTAAAATAAAAAGTAGGTCTGCATTATTTTTAGCATTAGAAGGAGGTGTTACTGGAGATGCTTCATTATCTGGAAGCTTGCAGCAAGGATTTCATGATTTGTTTGATTTAGGTAATAGGCCAACTTGGGCAGAACAAATAGGATTTAAAGTGTTATTTAATTTTAAATTAAAATACATTTATAATTGGCAGCTTAATAAAAATAATACATTTCAAATTATAACAAAACCTAGTTTAGGAACAAAAGATATTTTTGTTAATAATGAAGTCAGATATGTTTTTGGAAAATTTAATACATTTAATGAAACTTCTGGAATTGGAGTTGTTAATAGTTCTTTAAACAATGAGTTTTTTGGCTTTATAGGACTAGGGCATAAATATGTAATACATAACACATTGTTGCAAGGCGGAATTACTAGAAATGAAACTACATTTACGGCGAGTCCAACAAGAAATGTATATAAATTGGATGTTGGAAGTACACTTAAAATAAAACGAAATACATACAAACTAGTTTATAGTTTTAATACTAAAGAAACTAAATTATCTTCCTCTCATGGCTACGGGTCTTTTACATATGCAAGAAGTTTTTAAAAAAAAGTAATTGTATTAAATAGAAGCTAAAACAATATAAAATTAGGTTCATATATTTTTTTTCATATACATTTGTACCTTCAAAAAAATATTTATGGCTAAGAATTTAGTAATTGTTGAGTCACCTGCAAAAGCAAAAACTATAGAAAAGTTTTTGGGTAAAGATTTTAAAGTGGAGTCTAGTTTTGGACACATTTCAGATTTACCGTCTAAAGAGTTGGGTGTAGATGTAGAAGGAGATTTTGATCCAAAATATGAAGTCTCTAAAGATAAAAAAGCAGTAGTAAAAAAGTTAAAAGAGCTGGCTAAGAAAGCTGAAATGGTTTGGTTAGCTAGTGATGAAGATAGAGAAGGAGAAGCAATTGCTTGGCACTTAGCAGAATCTTTAAAATTAGATAAAGCTAAGACAAAACGTATTGTTTTTCACGAAATCACAAAAACTGCTATTCAGAAAGCAGTAGAAAATCCAAGAAGTATAGATTATAACTTAGTTGATGCTCAACAAGCACGACGAGTATTAGATCGTATAGTAGGTTATGAATTATCTCCTGTTTTGTGGCGAAAAGTAAAAGGGGGGCTGTCTGCAGGGCGTGTGCAATCTGTTTCTGTAAGGTTAATTGTAGAACGCGAACGCGAAATTCAAAATTTTAAACCACAAGCATCTTATAGAATTGATGCCGAATTTTCTAATACTGCCGGGCAATCATTTAAAGCGAAATTACCTAAGAATTTTACAACAAAAGAAGAGGCATATCAATTTTTAGAAGCTAATGCAACTGCAAATTTTAGTGTAGCGAGTTTAGAAAAGAAACCTGCCAAAAAATCGCCAGCTGCACCATTTACAACATCAACACTACAACAAGAAGCATCACGTAAATTATATTTTTCTGTTAGTAAAACGATGACAATGGCTCAGCGTCTATATGAAGCTGGTCTTATTACTTATATGAGAACAGACAGTGTAAATTTATCTGATGATGCAAGACAAGCAGCCGAAATAGAGATAAACCAAGCTTACGGACCTGAATATAGTAAGTCTAGAAATTATAAAGGAAAGTCTAAAGGAGCGCAAGAAGCTCACGAAGCAATTCGTCCCACAGATTTCTCTAAACATACTGTAGGTATCGATAGAGATCAAGCTAGATTGTACGAGCTTATCTGGAAACGTGCTATTGCATCACAAATGAGTGAAGCACAATTAGAACGTACTAATGTTAAGATTTCTGCATCAACACATAGCGAGCAATTTAGTGCTAATGGAGAAGTAATTAAATTTGATGGATTTTTAAAAGTATATTTAGAAGGTACTGATGATGAGAATGCAGAACAAGAAGGAATGTTACCTGCATTACAAGAACAAGAAACATTGCTTAATAAATATGTTACAGCAACACAGCGTTATACACGACCTCCATATAGATATACAGAAGCTTCATTGGTAAAACAACTTGAAGAATTAGGAATTGGACGACCATCTACATATGCGCCAACCATATCTACAATTCAGAATAGAAATTATGTAGAAAAAGGAACTATTGAAGGTGAAGAGCGAAAATATACACAGTTAGTACTTAGTGAGGGACAAGTAAAAGACAATCAGCTTTCAGAAAAAGTTGGATCAGATAAAGGTAAATTGGTTCCAACAGATATAGGAATGATAGTAACAGATTTTTTAGTCAATCATTTTGAAACCATTTTAGATTATAATTTTACTGCAAAAGTAGAAGAAAGCTTTGATGATATCGCTGACGGTAAAGAGGATTGGAAAAAAATGATGAAAGATTTTTATATAGATTTCCATCCTAAGGTAGAAGATGTTCAAGAAAATGCAGAAAGAGAATCTGGAGAGCGTATTCTTGGAGAAGACCCAAAAACAGGAAGACGAGTAAGTGTTCGCTTAGGGAAGTTTGGACCAATGGTACAGATAGGAACTGTAGATGATGAAGAAAAGCCAATATTTGCAAGCTTATCTCCAGAACAACAATTAAACACAATTACTTATGAAGAAGCAATGGATTTGTTTCAACTTCCAAAAAACTTAGGTAATTATAAAGATGAAGAAATAAGTGTTAATAATGGTCGTTTTGGTCCTTATGTAAAATTTGGCAAAAAATTCATTTCATTGCCAAAAGGAGTAGATCCATTAACAGTAGAGATGGATGATGCGATTGTGCTTATTGAAGAAAAAGAAAAAGCAGATGCTCCTATATATACATATAAGGAGTTGCCAGTACAAAAAGGAAAAGGGCGTTTTGGACCATTTATTAAATGGAACAATATGTTTATTAATGTCAATAAAAAATACGATTGGGATAATTTATCAGATTCAGATATCGTAGAGCTTATTGAAGACAAAATTCAGAAAGAAAAAGATAAGTTAATTCATCATTGGGAAGCAGAAGGAATTAGAGTTGAAAAAGCAAGATGGGGACGTCACAATATTATTCAAGGAAAAACTAAAATAGAGCTTGCAAAAACCATAGATGTTTCTAACTTTACACTTGAAGAAGTTCAAGCTCTTATAGAGAAGAATGCTCCTAAAAAGAAAAAAAGAGCAACTGCAAAAAAGAAATAGTTAATGAATTTTAATTTTCTCACTCCTATTCAGGATTTGGTATTAGCTCATAACGAGCTATTGTCAACTCAAGTTTTGGGCAGAAAATTTAAAATTCATTCTCAACAAAATGGAATTCCAGATTTAGACGATGTAAAAATTGCTATCATTGGTGTTTTAGAAAACAGAAATGATGTTAGTTATATAGGAGAAGAATTTCAGTTAAGTGAAATCCGAAAATCATTATATGCTCTGTTCCCAGGTAATTGGTATTTAAATGTAGCAGATTTAGGAGATATTCAAAAAGGAGAAACCGTCGAAGATACTTACTTTGCACTCCGAACTACAATTACTGTTTTATTAGAGAAAAATATTATACCTATTATAATAGGAGGGAGTCAAGATCTAACTTATGCTAATTATAGAGCTTACGATAATGTAGCACCTATGATTAATATTGTTAATGTAGATAGTAATTTTGATTTAGGAGATTCATCTCAACCAATAAAAAATGACAGTTTTTTAGGAAAGATAGTTTTAGAAGAACCTTATAATCTATTTAATTATTCGACTATAGGATATCAAACTTATTTTAATTCTCAAGAAGAAATTGATTTAATGGATAAACTTTATTTTGAAGCATATCGTTTAGGTGAAATTTCTAATGCAATAGAAAGCGTCGAGCCATTAATGAGAGATGCGAACATTGTAAGCTTAGATCTAAGGAGCATTCGTTCTGCAGAAGTTAGTACAAAACAAAAGTTCTCTCCTAATGGATTTGACGGTAAAGAGATTTGTGCTATATCCAGATATGCAGGTATAAGTAATAAAGTATCTTCTTTTGGAATATATGAGTATAAAACCTCAAAAGATGACGATGCAACATCAATGTTAATTGCGCAGATAATATGGTATTTTATCGAAGGTGTTAATTGCAGAATTAAAGATGACGATTTTAAAGACGAATCTAGCTATCAAAAGTTTACTGTTTTAATAGAGAACGAAGAACTTATTTTTTATAAAAGCGTTAAAACTGGACGTTGGTGGATAGAGATACCTTTTTTGCCAGATGTTAATAATAAATTAAAAAGGCATACGTTATTATCTTGCATGCATGAGGATTATATTAATGCAACCAAAGGAAAAATACCTGAAAGATGGTATAAAGCATATAAGAAAAACAACGTTTAAATAAAGCCATAGAACCTTGTTTTTACCGACGAAATGCATTTTTTTAAGACAAAATGCATTTTTTTTGCTTAAAAAGTTGTTTTTTCGAAAATATATAAATATGTTTACAACCTCAAAAAACAAGATAGATAATTAACCTATTATTATATGTATATGAATAAGTTTATATTATTAATAGCGATTTTAGCGATGTTAACTAGTTGCGGCTCCGGAGATAAGGGTGAACTAGTGGGCGTTAAAGGAAGGAAATGGAACCCAGAGAAACCTTATGGGATGGAATTGATTCCTGGAGGAGCTTTTATTATGGGTAAATCTGATGATGATTTAGCTGGTGTAAATGATGCCCCAACTAAAACAGTTACAGTAAGAGCTTTTTATATGGATGCTACCGAAATTACTAATAGCGAGTATCGTCAGTTCGTAGAATGGGTAAGAGATTCTGTAATTAGATCTGAATTAGCAGACTTAGCAGACTTAGAAGGGAAAACCCCTGGTAATGACGATATAGGAGATTTTGCATATTTAGGTGCTGGAGATGATCAAGATGAGTTAACACCATATGAGCAATATATGATTGATACTTATGGGGAAAATGAAAAAAAATTGAATTACGATATTGATTTAATTTTTGATAAAGATGATTATCCAGATGTTTTATATGCCGAAGTAATGGACGGAATGCGTATCCCATTAGAAGAATCATATAATGGTCAACGTAGTTGGGATGTTAAAAAATTTAAATTTCAATACACAACTATAGATATTGAATCTGCAGCAAAATATAAAGAGCTAAGTAGAAGTGATGTTATTTTAACCGAAGCTGTTGAAATATATCCAGATACAACTACTTGGATCAGAGATTTCTCTTATTCTTATAATGAACCAATGCATAACGATTATTTCTGGCATGCAGCTTATGATGATTATCCAGTTGTAGGCGTAAGTTGGGAACAAGCTAAAGCATTTTGCCAATGGCGTACGATCTATAAAAACTTAGATCAAAAAGAAAGAAAAAAACAAGCAGTGAGCAGATTTAGATTGCCATCTGAAGCAGAGTGGGAATATGCTGCACGAGGAGGTTTGCAAGGAGCTACATTCCCATGGGGTGGACCTTATACTAAAAACGATAGAAGTTGTTTTTATGCAAACTTTAAACCAGTAAGAGGTGATTATGCAGCAGATCAAGCGTTATATACTGTTGAAGCAGATGCATTTGAACCAAATGATTATAATCTTTATAATATGGCAGGTAATGTATCAGAGTGGGTGAACTCATCATATGATCCAGCGTCTTACGAATATAGCTCAACAATAAACCCTAATGTAAATGATGAAGAGAATGAGCGTAAGGTTGTTCGAGGTGGATCTTGGAAAGATGTTGCATACTACTTACAAGTAAGTTCAAGAGATTATGAGTATGCAGATTCTGCAAGAAGTTATATAGGTTTCCGAACAGTACAAGATTACAAAGGAACAGAAGTAACTAAAAATGGGCGTTATCAAAATTAGAACACAAATAATATTTTAAATTAACCAAATAAATTAACTATTAACCTACTTAAGTAATAACTACTTAAACTTAAAAATTGAAAATTATGGCACAGTCAAAAGCAAGTAAAAAATTAATGAATATGGCATACGGTTTTGGAGCCTCAATCGTAATCGTTGGTGCATTATTCAAAATTATCCATTTCGAAATTGGACCATTAACAGGTAATGTAATGTTAACCATAGGTTTAGTAACTGAAGCAGTAATCTTTGCAATTTCTGCATTCGAACCTGTAGACGATGAATTCGATTGGTCTTTAGTATATCCAGAATTATCTGGAGGAAAAGCTAAAGAACAAAACCAGAAAAATGAAGATGCAGGGGGATTATTGTCTAAAAAGTTAGACGATTTATTAAAAGATGCTAAAATAGATGGAGAATTAATGGCAAGTTTAGGAGATAGCATTAAGAATTTTGAAGGTGCTGCAAAAAGTATTTCACCAACTGTAGATTCTATATCTGCAACTAAAAAATACGGAGAAGAAATGTCTTTAGCTGCTGCTCAAATGGAGTCATTAAATAGCTTATATAAAGTACAGTTAGATAATGTTAACCGTCAGGCATCAATTAATGAAGAGTCTATCGAAAACGCTGCTAAGCTTAAAGAGCAAATGCAATCATTGGCTTCGAACTTATCATCATTAAATGGTGTATACGGTGGAATGTTAACTGCAATGAACAAAAACTAATTAGGATTTAATCCATTAAATAACCCAAAAACTAATTAGTTATGGCAGGAGGTAAATTATCTGCAAGGCAGAAAATGATAAACTTGATGTATTTAATATTCATTGCGATGTTAGCATTAAATATGTCAAAAGAAGTGCTTTCAGCATTTGGTTTAATGAACGAAAAATTAACCGAATCTAATGAAGTAGCAACCGACCGAAACTCAGCTTTTTTAGCAGGACTTGTAGAAAAAGCAAATGAGCAACCAGAAAAATATCAACCTTTAAAAGATAAAGCTGATCAAATTGCAGTATTCGCTGATGGATTTGATTTATATTTAAGTGACCTTAAAGTTAAGATGACTGCAAAAGTTGAAGATCCAACTTTATATGAATCTATGGACAAAACAGACTTTTTGGATAATTATTTCTTTAAAGGAGATAAATTAAAACCTGAAGGAAAAGAGTTTATAGCAGAAATGAAAAAATTTAGAGAAGGTGTTGTAAATACTTTAGCAAACAATCCTGAATTTAAAACCATTTCTGATGATGTAATGAAAAATTTCAATACAGACCCAGTTCAGGTAAAAGGAGAAATTAATAAAAAAGAATGGTTAGATTACCATTATAGAGGATTCCCATTAGTAGCGTCATTAACTAAAATGACACAGATACAAGCAGATATTAAAACAACAGAATCTAATGTATTGTCAGCAATGTTACAAGGTGAGTTAAATAAGCAAGTATCTTTTAATAATTATACAACACTTATGGAATCTCCTAAGACTGCTTATTTTAATGGCGAACAATTTGATGGTCAAATTGTATTAGGTAGAAAAGATAATTCTACAAAACCTAATAGAGTTGAATTAACTTTAGATGGTAGAAAACTTAATGAGAACCAGTATACCATTGAAGAAGGTAGAGTAAAATTAAAAGTTGGAACTGGAAGTGTAGGAGAACATAAAATAGAAGGTACGTTATTTTTTGCTGAAGGTGGAGAAGAAATACCAGTTGCTGTTAGTTCTTCATTTGCTACAGTAGCTAAACCTAATGCAGCTACAATTTCTGCAGATAAAATGAATGTGGTGTATCGTGGAGTAAAAAACCCTATGACTATTTCATTTGCAGGTGTTGCAGATAATAATGTAAATGCAAGCGCAGAAGGATTAACACGAGTAAAAGGTTCTCAATATGTGTTGGACCCAACTAGAATAAAAGGTAGAAAAGTTACTATTAATGTAACAGGTAAATTACCTGACGGAGCTGCACCAGCTAGAGATTCTCGTGAATTTAGAATTAAAGATTTGCCAAAACCTACGGGAACAGCTCGTGGAGAAGATGGCTTTATAAAAATGCAACGTAATGGTTTAGAGATTTCTACCATTGGAGCTAAATTTGATGATTTCGATTTCGATTTACCATTAAATGTAACTGGATTTAAATTTAAAGTGCCAGGACAGCCTACAATACAGGTAAAAGGTAATAAATTAGATAGTAGAGCCAAAGGCGCATTACGTAAAGCTAAACGTGGATCTACAATTCAAATCATTGATATTGAGGCTAAAGCAAAAGGTGTTAGTATTAAACTTCAAAAAGTATCTCCGGTACTTATTGAACTAACAAATTAATAGTGGTAAGATTTTAATAAAATTAACCCCCTTGAATCTAATAAATTAATAAGATGAATTTAAAAAGTTTTGTATTAACCGTTTCCTGTGTTTTTGCTATGACTTCTTCATTTGCTCAAGCAAATATACTAAATGCTAAGAGCCCAGAAGAGATAGGAGTAAAAACGGATGAGCAGATCGCATTAGATAACGACAGACCATTAGAGTATGGCTATGTTGATGATAGAGATATCTTATATTCTAGAATGATCTGGCAGAAAATTGTTCTTGACGAACGCGTAAATTTTCCATTATACTACCCTGTAGATACTAATAATATCGATAAAAACAGACGTTCGTTATACGATGTTTTAATGAAAAGTGTAAAAAATGGAGATATCGAAAACATTTATGATGATTCTTATTTTACAACTAAACGTACATTAAAAGATATTGAAGCATCTTTAGTTAGAGTTGATACAACATCTTTAGGAATAGAACAATATAATGCAGGTGAAGAAATTTCTGCAGAATATATTACTAGACGAAGTATTGAAGCCGCAGATGTGGTAGAATATAGAGTAAAAGGATTGTATTATTTTGACAAACGTTTAGGTGAATTAAGATATCGATTATTGGGAATTGCACCCGTTGTGCCAGATGTTAATTTTATTGATGATGACGAACCAGATCTAGTAGAGTTATTTTGGGTATTTTTCCCTGATGCTAGAGAAGTACTGCATACAGCAAAGTCATTTAATGGTAAAAATAGCGCAATGCCAATATCCTTCGACCATCTATTAAATTCAAGACGTTTTAATGGGTATATCTATAAAGAACAAAACATCCAAGGTGACAGAGAAGTTACTGAATATGTTACAGATAACGCATTAATGCAATTATTAGAATCGGATAGAATTAAAGAAAAAATTCGAAATTTCGAACAAGATATGTGGAGTTACTAAATTTGTAACAACACAGTAAATTAAAAAAAGCACTCGATATATCGAGTGCTTTTTTTATGCTTAAAAATGTAATGTCAAAGTTATTGGTTTATTTTAGCCAAGAAATGAAAAAAGTAGATTATATAATTGTAGGTTCAGGTTTGGCAGGAATTTCTTTTTGCGAAACTTTAAAGCAACATAAGAAGTCTTTTGTAGTAGTAGATGATGGATCTCAGCAAACATCTGCCATTGCTGGAGGCTTATATAATCCTATAATTTTAAAACGCTTTACAAAAACTTGGAAAGCAGAAGAGCAATTAGAAATTGCATTGCCATTATATGCAAAACTAGAAAAAGAACTAGAGGTTATTTTAGATTATAAAACCCCAGTGTATCGCTTGTTTGCATCTGTAGAAGAGCAAAATAATTGGTTTGAAGCTTCAGATAAACCAGCGTTATCAAAATATTTATCCACAGAGCTCCTTAAAAATATAAGCCCATATATTAAAAATGATTTTGGATTTGGAAAAGTATTAAATACAGGTCGTATTGATACAGGTTTACTAGTCTCTAAGTATAAAAAGCACTTGAAAAAAGAAGAAATGCTTTTAAAAGAAACATTTGATTTTAAAGCGTTACAAATAAAAAATTCTAGTATAATTTATAATGATTATGAAGCTAAACAGATTGTTTTTGCAGAAGGGTTTGGTTTAAAACACAACCCTTTTTTTAATTACCTCCCTTTAGATGGTACCAAAGGTGAGTTAATTACAATACACGCTCCAAATCTAAAAATAGATTATGTGTTAAAATCTAGTGTATTTTTAATTCCATTAGGAGATGATTTATATCGCCTTGGTGCGACTTACGATTGGAAAGATAAAACAACTGAAACAACACTATCTGGTAAACAAGAATTATTAAATAAATTAAAACGCTTTTTAAAATGCGACTTTACAATTGTTAACCATATTGCAGGTATACGGCCTACAGTGAATGATAGAAGGCCTTTAATAGGTAAACATCCTAAATATAATAATATATATGTGCTTAACGGATTGGGAACTCGTGGAGTAATGATTGGCCCGTATGTGTCTAGAGAACTTTATAATCATATAGAACTCCAAAAACCATTAGAAAAAGAAATAGATATTAATAGATATAGTAAGCTGTATTAACTTGCTTTTTTAGCTAAAGATTTATCATAACTCATAAACATATTTATCCATATGTTGCGAGATAATCTTAATATAATAGGGAGAAAAATGAGCATCGTAAGAACAATCCCAATAAACGATACAATTAAACTGGTTTCAAGCATTAAATTAGTAATCATAAACGAAGCAACTGCAAATGCAATTCCAACACCATAGCTTACATACATAGAGCCATAAAAAAAAGAAGGTTCAATTTTATACTTTGTATTGCAATTAGAACAACGTTCGTGCATTTTTAATGTTTCAGAAATACGATAAGCGTTTTTGTTTATATACATAGATTCAGCATGACATTTAGGGCAACGTCCAGATAAAATACCATATAACTTATTTCCTTTTTTTAACATAGTAATTGTATTATTTTTGCGGCTTCAATAACATTGCAAAATTACCGATTTTAAAAAGGAAATGTGCAATTTTTATAACAAATATGCTTAATATACATAAGGTTTCCGTTTCGTTTCAAGGCGAAAATTTATTTGAAGATATTACATTTCGCTTAGGTAATGGTGATCGTGTTGGATTAGTAGGGAAAAATGGAGCTGGAAAGTCTACTTTACTTAAAATTTTATCTAGAGAAACAGAACCTACTACAGGGCAAATAGCAGAAGATAAAGATTTAAAAATTGGATTTTTAAAGCAAGATATCGATTTTGTTTTTGGACGTACAGTTTTAGAAGAATCATATCAGGCATTTACAGAAATTAAAGAATTAGAAGCAAAAATCGAAGCAATTAATTTGCAATTGGTAGAGCGAACCGATTATGAAAGTGAAGCATATAACCAATTAATGATCGACCTTAGTGATATACAGCATCAATACGAAATAATAGGAGGTTATAATTATCAAGGAGAAACAGAAAAAATATTACAAGGATTAGGATTTAAACGAGAAGATTTTAATAAGCTAACCGATACTTTTTCTGGAGGTTGGCGTATGCGTATTGAACTGGTAAAGTTACTTCTTCAAAATAATGATATACTTTTATTAGATGAGCCTACTAATCACTTAGATATTGAATCTATTATTTGGCTAGAATCGTTTCTTAAAAACTATGCTGGAGCAGTAGTAATTGTATCTCATGATAAAATGTTTTTAGATAACGTAACTAATAGAACGATTGAAATTTCTTTAGGTAGAATTTACGATTACCCTAAACCATACACAAAGTATTTAGTACTTCGTGAAGAAATGCGTACACAACAATTAGCATCTCAAAAAAATCAACAAAAACAGATAGAGCAAACCGAGAAATTGATTGAAAAATTTAGAGCTAAAGCATCTAAAGCGACTATGGCGCAATCACTTATTAAAAAACTAGATAAGATTGACCGCATTGAGGTAGATGAGGATGATAATAGTGTAATGACATTAAATTTTCCAGTATCAATTACTCCAGGAAAAGTTGTAGTAGAATCAGAAAATATATCAAAAAATTATGATGATTTACAGGTATTAAAAAATGTAAACCTTTCTGTTGAACGTGATAGTAAAATTGCTTTTGTAGGGCAAAATGGTCAAGGTAAATCAACCTTGGCAAAAATTATTGTTGGAGAAGTAAAGCATGAAGGGAACATGAAACTGGGTCATAATGTGCAAATAGGGTATTTTGCACAAAATCAAGCAGAATATCTGGACGGTTCAAAAACTGTATTAGATACAATGATTGATGCTGCAAACGAAACAAACAGAGCAAAAGTAAGAGACATATTAGGTTCATTTTTATTTAGAGGTGATGAAGTAGATAAATATGTAAGAGTCCTATCAGGAGGAGAACGTAACCGTTTAGCTTTAGCTAAGTTGTTATTGCAACCGCTAAATGTACTGGTTATGGATGAACCAACAAATCACTTAGATATAAAATCTAAAAATGTATTAAAAGAAGCTTTAAATAGGTTTGCCGGAACTTTAATTTTAGTATCTCACGATAGAGATTTTCTTGGAGGATTAACCAATAAAGTGTACGAATTTAAGGATCAGAAAATTAAAGAATATTTAGGTGATATCGATTTTTATTTAGAACAACGTAATGTCGAAAATCTTCGTGAGGTTGAAAAACGAACGATAGTTAAAGTTGAAGCAGATAAATCATCAACAAAACAATCATACCAAGATCAAAAAAAACTAAAAAGCCTTAATAATAAACTAAGTAAGGTTGAATCTCAAATTAATCAATTAGAAAAAGAGATTAAAGAAATAGATATAGAATTAGAAACTAACTACGATAAAACTGTAGCAGCACCTAACTTTTTTGACACTTATCAAAATAAAAAAGATACGCTAGAAAGTTTAATGACTAAATGGGAAGAAACACAGGAAGAGATAGATGAAATATCTTAGAATTCTTTTATGTGTTTTTTAACTTCAACATAATCTCATTTGAGTAATTTTGCAGCCTGAATCAAACCATTAAACACAAGAATGAGAAAGGTTATACTTACTATCTTAGGACTTTTATTTGTTGTAGGAGCAGTTTTTGGAGCACGTTACTTAATTAATAGTAAAAATCGTGTAAGACCAGTACCTCCTAAAATAGTAAAAACAGTATTTACAGATATTGTTAAGAATACTTCAATTCCAATTGTCATTGCCGCAAATGGGAACTTAACTGCAAAAAGAAGAGTTGAATTATATGCAGAAGTACAAGGTGTATTTAAAGCTGGATCTAAATTATTTAAACCAGGTCAAGAGTACGGTTCTGGACAAACGTTAATACATATTGATGCCTCAGAATATTATGCTACAGTACAATCTGCAAAAAGTAATCTTTATAATTCTTTAACAGCAATAATGCCAGATTTACGCTTAGATTTTCCTGAAATTTATAGCAAATGGCAGCAATACCTTAATAATTTTGATATTAACGGAACAACACCCGAGTTGCCAAAAATGGTTTCAGAAAAAGAAAACTATTTTATCTCTGGACGAGGAATAGTATCTAGTTATTATAATATAAAAAATTTAGAACAGCGTCTTTCAAAATATAGTATAAGAGCACCGTTTCGTGGTATTTTAACAGAAGCTTTAGTAACAGAAGGAACCTTAGTTAGAAGTGGGCAAAAACTAGGAGAATACATTGATCCTTCAGTATACGAAATGGAAGTTGCTATTAGTAAGTCGTATGCCGATTTATTAGAAAAAGGAAAACGCGTAACTTTAAATAATATAGAAGGAACGCAAACTTATGAAGGTATTGTAAGTCGTGTTAATGCGAGTATAGATGTAGCAACACAAACAGTAACAGCATTTATAGAAGTAAAAAACAAAACTTTAAAAGAGGGAATGTATCTTGAAGCTCAACTTGAAGCTAAACAAGAACAAGATGCCATTGAGATTAATAGGAACCTCCTTTTAGAAAACAACGAAGTTTATGTGGTTAAAAACGATAGTATTCTTGATGTTGTTTCTGTAAAGCCTGTATACTTTAGTGATGCTAAAGTTGTTTTGAAAAATGTTCCAGAAGGAACAGTTATTGTAACGCGACCACTTCAAGGTGCTTTTGCAGGAATGTTGGTTAAAAAGTTTGAAGAAAAGAAAGCAACTAAAAGCAATTAATTTTATAAGTTATGAGAAAAGTTATTGCTTATTTTATCAAGCATCATGTTGCTGTTAATGTAGTTCTTTTAGCATTTTTAGCTTTTGGATTTATAGGGTTAACATCATTAAAATCTTCATTTTTTCCATTAGTAAGAACAGATACCATTACGATTAATGTAACATATCCTGGAGCATCTCCTCAAGAAGTAGAAGAAGGTATTATTCTTAAGATTGAAGATAATCTAAAAGGACTTCGAGGTATAGATAGAGTGACATCAACTTCTAGAGAAAATAGTGGTACAATTACGATTGAAGTACCAAAAGGAGAAGATATTAATTTTGTGCTCCTTGAAG
The DNA here is from genome assembly GCA_003443635.1 of Flavobacteriaceae bacterium. Taxonomy (NCBI): domain Bacteria; kingdom Pseudomonadati; phylum Bacteroidota; class Flavobacteriia; order Flavobacteriales; family Flavobacteriaceae; species Flavobacteriaceae bacterium. The sequence continues at coordinate 955,021 of CP031964.1, forward strand.
TAAAAAATGCCGTAGATCGTGTACCGTCTTTCCCAACGGGGATGGAGCCTTTAGTTGTTGCAAAACGAGAGGCAGTTCGACCAACAATTTCCTTTGCTGTTAGTGGTGATAACATTTCTTTAAAATCATTAAAACAAATCGGTAGACAAATTGAAAATGATTTAAGAGGAATCGAAGGAATCTCTCAAATTGTAATTTCGGGTTACCCAGCCGAAGAAATTGAAATTGCAGTTAACGAAACAAGTTTATTAGCTTATAACTTAACATTTAATGAAGTATCTCAAGCTGTTGCGTCATCCAATATTTTGGTTACAGGCGGTAATATTAAAACTGATGCTGAAGAATATTTAATAAGGGCAAATAATAGATCGTATTATGGAGATGAACTCTCTAACATTATTGTAAGGGCCAGTTCAGATGGTAAAACTGTACGATTAAAAGATGTTGCTGTTTTAAGAGATCGATTTTCAGAATCACCTAATGCTTCTTATTTTAATGAAGATTTAACGGTAAATGTAACCGTTACAAGTACTAATAGTGAAGACCTATTGTCATCTGCAACTAAGGTTAAAGATTACATTGAAGATTTTAATTTAAAAAACACCAATGTTAAATTAGATGTTGTAAATGATCAATCTATAGCGCTTAGACAAAGAACAAATTTATTAATAAAAAATGCATGGCAAGGTGTGCTTTTGGTACTGATATTTCTCTCATTATTTTTAAATACTCGGTTGGCATTTTGGGTAGCCTTGGGAATTCCAGTTGCATTTTTAGGAATGTTCATTTTTGCTAGTGATTTTGGAGTTACAGTAAATATATTGTCTTTGTTTGGGATGATTATAGTAATAGGGATTCTGGTAGATGATGGTATTGTTATTGCCGAAAATATATATCAACATTACGAAATGGGAAAATCACCAGTTGATGCTGCTTTAGATGGTATTATGGAGGTGATTCCACCAGTAGTATCGGCTATCATTACTACGCTATTAGCGTTTTCAATTTTCTTGTTTTTAGATAGTAGGATTGGTGAGTTTTTTGGAGAAGTATCTGTAGTAGTAATGTTAACTCTAGCGGTATCTTTAATTGAAGCATTAATTATTTTACCAGCGCATTTAGCGCATTCTAAAGCTTTAAAAAGAAATAAAGAAGAGAATCCAAAATCTAAAATTAAGCAGTTTTTTGCTAAAATGAGAGTGATTAATGTAATAGGAGATCGTATTATGGTTTTTCTAAGAGATCGACTGTATATGCCAGTATTTCGTTTTGCATTAAAATATAAAATGCTAACTGTAGGTGGCTTTTTAGCTGCATTAATTTTAACTTATGGTGCTACAGGGGCTGGTATTATTGGAGTAACTTTATTTCCAACCACAGCAAGTGATACAGTTAATGTTGAATTAGACATGCCTAATGGAACTAATGTAAAAACTACAGATTCCATTATTTCATTAATAGAAGAAAAAGCATACATAGTTAATGACGAATTAACAGAAAAGTATTTAAATGGAACAGGAAAAGTTCTGTTTATGAATACGATTAGAAATATAAATAGCGCTTCGAGTGCCAGATTAACTATTAATATGCTTCCTGGTGAGGAAAGACCAGACGCAGTTACATCTTCTATTGTTTCTAGTAGATTACGAGAATTAGTAGGACCAGTGATTGGTGTAGAGCGATTAATTTTTGGATCGGGAAGAGGTTTTGGTGGTAAACCAGTGTCAGTATCTTTATTAAGTAATAATATAGAAGAACTTAAAGCTGCAAAGCAAGAACTTAAAACTGTATTAAATTCAAACCCTTTATTAAAAGATGTAGAGGATAATGACCCGGTAGGGATTAAAGAAATAAGATTAAAACTTAAAGAAAGTGCTTATTTATTAGGCTTAGACTTACGTACTGTAATGGGGCAAGTACGCTCTGCATTTTTTGGGATTCAAGCACAGCGTTTTCAAAGAGGACAGGATGAAATTCGTGTTTGGGTACGTTACGATAAAGAAAACAGATCTTCAATTAATGATCTTGATGAAATGCGTGTTATTACCCCTTCTGGACAGCGAGTAACTTTAAAAGATATTGCAAACTATTCTATAGAGAGAGGAGATGTAGCGATTAATCATTTAGAAGGACGTAGAGAAATACAAGTCTCAGCAGATTTAAAAGATCCAACAGGAAGTGCTACAGATATACTAGCAGATATTAAAGCGAATATAATACCAAATATTCAATCAAAATATGCATCTATTACACCTTCTTATGAAGGACAAAATAGAGAATTTGGAAAACTATTAAGCTCCCTTAAAAAAGTTGGAGCTATTGTGTTTATATTAATTTATTTAACTATTGCATTTACATTTAGAAGTTATAGTCAACCATTGATATTGATTCTTTTAGTACCATTCAGTTTAACAGCAGTAGCTTGGGGGCATTGGTTTTTTAACTTCAGGTTAAATGTTATTTCTTTATTAGGTATAATTGCTTTAATAGGGATTATGGTAAATGATGGACTTGTACTTATTGGTAAGTTTAATACCAATTTAAAGAAAGGGATGAAATTTGATGATGCATTATTAATTGCAGGGAAATCTAGATTTCGAGCTATTTTCTTAACTTCTTTAACAACAATAGCAGGATTAGCCCCTTTATTATTAGAAAAAAGTAGGCAGGCACAATTTTTAAAACCTATGGCTGTTTCAATATCGTTTGGTATTGCTTACGCAACATTACTAACTTTAATAATATTACCAATCTTCTTGTCTTTTAGTAATAGAATAAAAACAAATGTAAAATGGTTGGCAACAGGTAACAAAATTACTAAAGAAGAAGTAGAGCGCGCTATAAAAGAGAAAAACCAAGAAGATGAAGAATTACTTTTAAGTAGTAATTTAAATACTTCAACTTTAGCCATAGATAATACTGGCAATGAATTTGAGATTAAAGAAAAGAATCAAGAAGATGAACATTAGAAATCCCCTAACGATATTGATGTTCGTTATTGTAACATCAATTCAAGCTCAAGAAGTTCTTACAAAAGAAAAAGCAATTGAATTAGCTTTAGAAAATAATTATGGAGTAAAAATTGCAAAAAACAATGTTGAGATTGCAGATAATAACAAAGGTGTTCTAAATACAGGATATTTGCCATCAGTAACGACTACGGCTGGTGCTACATTTAATAGAGACAATACCGAAGCTGAATTTTTGAATGGAGATGTAACAACGTTAAACGGAGCTAAAAGCTCACGTTATAATGCACGGGTTAGTGTAAATTATACTTTATTTGATGGATTAGGACGTTTTTATGATTATAAGCGTTTAAAAGAAGAATATCAATTATCCGAACTAGATGCTAGAGAAACCATTGAGAATACAATATTTCAATTGTTTACAATTTATTATAATGTCGCACAATTGTCTGAAAATGTTAAAGCACTTCAACAAACACTTAATATTACTAAAGATAGACTAAAGCGAGCAGAGTATCAATTTGAATTTGGTCAGAACACTAAACTTGCGGTGCTTAATGCGCAGGTAGATATTAATAATGACAGTATTAATTTAATTAGTCAAGATCAATTATATAAAAATACAAAACGTGATTTAAACGTTGTTTTGGGTGATGCAATGCGTGTAGATTTTAATGTAGATACAGATATTAATTTTCTAATTCAGTTAAACAGAGAAGAGTTGCTTAAAAAAATGAAAGCTAATAATGTATCTTTATTACAAATAGAGAAAAATATTACCATAAATAATTACACTTTAAAGTCTGGGAAATCAGCATTTTTACCTACAATTGGACTAACAGGATCATATGGGTGGAATGAAAATAATAATAACGAAGCATCATTTTTAACAACATCTACTAACTTTGGTTTATCTGGAGGTATTAACCTTACTTGGAATCTTTTTGATGGTGGTAGGGCAGTAAATATTCTTAAGAACGCAAAAATAACGCTTCAAAATCAAGAACTTCAAAAACAAGATTTAATTATTAATATCGAACGTGATTTTAATAATGCTTGGGATGATTATCAAAATAAGTTAACAATTTTTCAAGTTCAAGAAGATAATATTATAACTTCAAAAAATAACTTTGATCGTACAGAAGAGAAATTTAAGCTAGGTCAATCTACATCTATTGAGTTTAGACAAGCACAACTTAATTTACTAAATGCAGAATTAAGTAAAAATCAAGCAAAATTTCAAGCGAAAATAGCAGAGTTATTAGTACTTCAGCTTAGTGGTGAGCTATTAAATGTAAAATTTTAGAAATAAGTTTTTTCTTACTTAATATGCAGTTCGTCGAAAAAAATTGGTATTTAAGCGATTTCGATGTATGTTTGTTATAGATTAACGCCCTCGTAAAAAATCTATCTAGTATGAAAACCTTTAAATTAACCTTAGTGTTATGCCTTGTTTCTGCATTTGCATTTTGTAATGTAACTCCAAAAGAAAAAAATGCTTTAATAGCAATATACAATTCTACACAAGGCGAGAATTGGACGAACTCTTGGGATTTAAACACGCCGATATCCAATTGGTATGGTGTAGTACTACAAGATGAAAAAGTAGTAGGTTTAAATTTAATGTTCAATAATTTAAAGGGACAATTGCCAAGTGAACTAGGTGATTTAACTAATCTACAAGAATTAAATTTATTTAGAAATAATATATCAGGAACACTTCCTGCTTCAATAGGTAATTTAAATCAATTAAAAACTTTAAATATAGCATTTAATAGCTTAGGAGGTAAGCTTCCAAAAACTATTGGCAATTTAAATGAATTGATAACACTTCAATTATTTATGAATAAAATTGAAGGGGATTTACCAAAATCGATACAAGGTTTAAAAAACTTAGAAACACTAGAGTTATTTAGTAACAATTTACAAGGAAGGATACCTTCAGAAATTGGAGCACTAACTAGTTTAAAAACAATATCATTAAGTAGTAATAATTTTTCAGGAAAAATTCCTAATTCAATAGAAAATTTAAAAGAATTAAAACAATTAAGTTTATTTGATAATAAATTATTTGGAGTAGTCCCATCTAGTTTAGGCAAGCTTGCGAAGCTTGAAGAACTAATGTTGTCAGATAATCTCCTTTATGGGAACATCCCATCAGAATTAGCAAATCTTGTTAGTTTAAAAGTGTTAATGTTAAATAATAATGATTTGAAAGGAGATTTTGCAGCTCTGTCAACAGCGTTGCCAAATATTGTTCAATTTGAATTTGTGAATTTAAATGAAGCTAGAAATACAAGATTGGTAGGAACCGATTAATAACTTTTTACTTCTTGATCTTTTTAGAAAATGTTACTTCAATTTTGAAGTAGCATTTTTTAGTTTTACTTAAATTATTAGCTTATGGTGGAGCACTTTTTTCAATGCCCTTATTGTTGGGAGACGATATCGATGCTATTAGATTCTAGTATTGCCAAGCAAACCTATGTAGAAGATTGCGAAGTGTGTTGTAATCCCATACAGTTAAGCCCTCAGTTTGAGGGTTTAATATTAATTTCTTTTGAAGCTTTAAATATTGAGCAATAATTTTTAAAATAATGCTTGGTAAACACAAAAAGGATTGTATCTTTGTCGTCCAATATCGCGGGATAGAGCAGTAGGTAGCTCGTCGGGCTCATAACCCGAAGGTCACTGGTTCGAGTCCAGTTCCCGCTACTAGGAAAGATAAGGCTTTACAGAAATGTGAAGCTTTTTTTATTTTTCTGTACAACAATTTTCTTTCCTTTTTAAAGGATATTCAGTTTTTTAAATTCTTTATAAAATCAACTCCTTGATCTTATTGGCATATCCGCGACTCACTTTTACTTTTGCATCGTTTTTAAGTACCAACAAATAACTTTTGCCATACTTAGATACTTCTCTAACCGCTGGTAAACTTACTATACTACTACGATGAATACGTAAGAACTGTTTAGGGTTTAGTTTTTTTTCCAATTGACTGATCCCTCGATTACTGATATAGGTTTCCTTTTGATCATAGATTTTAGAGTAATCACCATAGGCCTCTATATGATAAATTTCTTCGGTAGCGAGTGTTACATATTTAGCACCCTTTTCTACAATCATACGATCAGGATATTCTGTTTTTGACATGATATGTTGGTCGGCTAGTGGAACAATATGTTGTGGGGAATTTTCTTTAAGCTTGGAAATTGCTTTGTCAAAACGTTCTCTCGTATAAGGTTTTAACAAATAATCTACGGCATGTACTTCAAAAGCTTGTAATGCATATTTATCATATGCTGTACTAAAAATAATAGTGGGTAATTCTTTCAAGTGTTCTAACACATCAAAGCCTGTCAAACCTGGCATTTGGATATCCATAAAAACCAAATCGGGTTTGAATTCATTAATGATTTTAATGGCATCTACACCATTATTGGCTTCTCCTACAAGAATCAACTCTTTATGATTTTCTAAATATTCTTTGATAAGTGCACGCCCAGATTTTTCATCATCTACTATGACTACTTTTTTCATGTATTCGTTGTTTTATAGCTCGAATTGTACTTTGAGTCCGCTAGGGAAATTATCGGTTATTTGTAATGTAGATTGATACATTTTCTGTAAACGTTTTTGGGTATTACTTAAACCAACGCCTAAATTAAAAATAGCTTCTTTATCTTCTACACCAATTCCTGTGTCATTGATTTCGAATATTAATTTATCGTCTTTTTCTTGAATGATAATATCTATATGACCGCCTTTTACGAGTGGAGAAATGCCATGTTTTACAGAATTTTCAACCAATGGCTGTAAAATCATAGGAGGTATTTTCCGCGAAAGCAAATCATCAGGCACTGAAATATTGATAGAGAGTCGATCTTCAAAACGTTTTTGCTCTAATTTTAAATACTTATTAACAAACTCTAATTCTTCTTTTAAAGTCACCTGATCTTCACGACTGGCCTTCAATTGGTATCTAAAAAGATCTGAAAGTTCAGCAATCATCTCTCGTGTTTCTTCCATTTCTTTGGGAATACTTGCATTAATGGTATTAAAGACATTGTATAAAAAATGTGGATTCAATTGTGCTTTAATCGCACTTAATTCACTTTTAAGCGCTGCATTTTTAAGCTCTATTTCATATTGTAGTCGTCGTTGATTGACAATATAATGCTCATAGGCATGGAATACGGCAAACTGAATTAAGTAAAACAACGCAGGGATGTAGACATCCCATATTTCTGGATTTCCATCTAAATGCCCGTAGCCTAAGAGATCACAAGTTTTATAGAATAGAGTTTTTGCAAATAAAACAAAAAACGGAAGTCCTAAGAAGTGGAGGAGTAATCGATACTTTAAAGGCCAAGCACGACATATTTTAAAAATGACAAACCAAACAATAGCGGTAGCTACAAACATTAACGTATACTGTAGACCTTTTGTAAAGTACCAATCATTTAAACTCCATATCGTATCTGTAGGATCATTTTGCCCTCCTCTATTGTAGTATAAAGTAATATGATAAAAAAAGGAAAGTGCAAGATAAACAACTACGACGGCTAGAACTTCATAAATATGTATGCGGAAAAGGCTTTTTTTCATAATAGATTTCCCTTATAGATTAGTAAAAGGTATTCAAAACTATCCTTATTTTAAGGAGAAGTAATACAACTTTCGACGAGTTGCCCTATAGACCGATGAACGGTCCTGAGTCCATTCGTATAGCTATAAGGCGCCTTATCGGTTCTTTATTTTTAATGATTATAGAGTGGTTCATATTTGTACCAAACAAAAATAGAAATTATGAATACTCGAACACTTTTTACCGCTTTACTTATACTAGTATCTGCTTTCACGAAAGCGCAAACACTAACAGGAACCGTAGTTTCGGAAACTCAAGAACCTTTACCTTATGTAAATGTGATTGTAAACACACAAGAAGGCAACCTTATAAAAGCCGCTATTACTAATGAACAAGGCGTTTTTAAAATACAAGACCTTTTCCCTAATACATACAATATTGTAGTATCTTTTATAGGATATAAAACTGTTGAAAAAACAATTACGATTACAGCAACATCTCTTGAATTACCCTTAATTCAAATGAAAATAGATACCGAAACACTAGATAGTATTACGGTAGTGGCTCAAAAACCTATTATTAAAGTAGAGCCTGACAAAACCGTCTTTAATGTAGCAGCTACTGTAAGTAGTGCCGGTAACAATGGTATTGAATTATTACGAAAGGCCCCTGGCGTACGTTTGGATAACAATAATAATGTTATTGTCGAAGGAAAAACAGGCGTATTAATATATATAGATGGACGTCAAAGCTTTTTACAAGGAGATGACCTTACAGCCTATTTGCAATCGTTACAAGCTGATACTATTGAAAGTATAGAGATTATTACACAACCTTCCGCTAGATACGATGCCGCTGGAAGTGCAGGAATAATCAATATTATTTTGAAAAGAGAGAAAGGATTAGGTATTAGAGGTAGTGTGTCTAGTACTGTGACTTTGGGAGATTATCTGAGAACTAATAATACGATTTCATTCACTAGCCGACTTAAAAAATGGAATATATATGGAACATATTCCAACTATTTGGGACGTTCTACCAGTTTTATTGACCTCTTCCGAATTCAAGGAAATACTATTTTTGATTCTCAATCAGATTCAAAATTCGATGGATTCTCTAATAATATTCGTTTTGGTGCAGATCATTATCTAAATAAGAAAAGTACGATTGGAGGAGTGATTACTACCAACCTCAATGATACGGAGAGTACTACCAATAGTCGAACTCCAATTATTGATCGTACTACAGGAATTGTAAATAGCATTTTAAATGCTCCGAATAGTGCTGAGAATAGTACAGTAAATATAGGAGTGAACCTCAACTATCGTTATCAAGATACCACAGGAACCCTATTTAGTACCGATGTAGATTACGGACGTTATACCCTTGATCGACTCAATGATCAACCTAACTTTTTTCTAGCTCCTTCAGGAGAGATACTTAATGAGAATATCACATTACAGAATACGCCTATTAATATTGATATTTATGCTGCTAAAGCCGATTATCAACAAAACCTTGGAAAAGGGACTTTTGAAACAGGAGTAAAAGCTTCCCAAGTACGTACAGATAATACTTTTGACTTCTTTAATATCATCAATGGAGAAAATACCTTAAACCTTGATCGAAGCAATGAGTTTATTTATGATGAAAAGATTTATGCAGCTTACGCGAAATACAACTTCAGCACTGAGAAATGGAAGTTCCAAGGTGGATTACGTGTTGAAACTACCGATGCTGATGGCGATCTAATTGCAGAAACAGAAGAAAATAATCAATCGATAAGTCTAACTTATACAAATCTATTTCCTTCGGCAGGATTGACCTATGCCGCTAATAGAAATAATTCCTTTGCATTAATCTATAGCCGAAGAATTCAACGTCCTAACTATCAGGATTTAAACCCATTTGAATATCAGATTGACGAATTGAGTTTTAGACGTGGAAATCCCTTTTTACAGCCTCAATATATCAATAATGTAAAGTTATCTCATACATATAAATATAAGCTGACCACAAGTTTTAATTATTCTTATATCAGTGACTTCTTTGCTCAGGTTACAGAAGCTATTGACGATACAAGAAACTTTATAAGTACACGTAATGTTGCTGATCAAGAAGTGTATAATATTAGTGTGTCTTATCCTTTTAAAGTTAATAATTGGTGGAGTGCCTATGCTAATGTATATGGATCATATAATAGATTCATCACAACGGATGAGGCATTTATTCCGATTTCACAAGAGACCTTTGGATTTTATGCACAGAATACTATTCGATTACCTAAAGATTTCAAGTTGGAGGTCAGTGGATGGTTTAGTAGTCCATCGATATGGGGAGGCACTTATGAAATAGAGAGTTTAGGTTCGCTGAATCTAGCCATTCAAAAGAGTTGGAAACAATGGACAGCAAAGATTACCTTAAATGATGCGCTTTTCACGATTCCTTGGAATGGTACGACACAGTTTGGTGATTTATTTATTGATGGTCGTGGGGGAAGCGATAGCCGTAATGTGAATTTTTACGTACAATATAGTTTTGGAAACTCGGATGTAAAGAAAGCCCGTAAGCGCAAAGGAAGTTTAGAAGACGAGAAAGGAAGAATAAATAGAGAATAATATAATATTGCAAAACGTATTCTAATTCAATAATAGGATTATATAGATAAAAATTAGCTGCATTAAAAAATCTTATTTATAGTGAAGTATTAAATCTATACAATTCTATTATCAAAAGGTTCGATATTTTTTCTGTACACTCTATTAAGAAGCTCCTTGAGAAATTAAGGAGCTTCTCTTTTGGAATCAAACGAAAAACTTCTGCTGAAACAGAAAAAAAGATAATAACATTGAGAAGCAGCATGTGTTTTTTACTTAATAAAATGTGAAATAATATAAATGAAATCATAAAGTTTATATAAAATATAATTATACAAGATTAGTGTTTTGAATATAATAGGAATGATTGTTAACTTGCCCAAAAATCTTTCCAATTTCATTTGAAAAAATATATTAAAATACCCATAGTTTTCATAGCTCTTATGTGTGTTTTCTTATTTATCACTAATTCTTCAGCATTTAAGGAAGTAAAGGAAGCAAAAGAAGTAATTACAGCATCTGTTCCAGCTCATTCAAAAGAGGAACCCCGCATTTTAATAGAGAGATATCCCGAAAAGAGGACAAAAGATGTACGCCATAAATTAGATTCATTATTAAAACGTATTAATAAGAGACATGATTTTCACGGATCGATTTTAGTAGCAAAAAATAATAAAATCTTGTATGAAAATCAGATAGGTTTTGCAGATTTTAAAAAGAAAACTCTTATAAATGAAAAATCTGTATTTCAATTAGCTTCAGTAAGCAAGCAGTTTACTGCTGCAGCTATTATGATACTTAATGAGAGATGCGAAATTAAACTTACTGATACTATAAATACCTATTTCCCAAACTTTCCTTATGAAGGAGTGACTATTGAAAATCTTTTAAATCATACCGCTGGATTGCCAAAATATTTTTGGGTAGCTGAGCATAAATGGCATCAAAAAAAAGCACCTGTAAACAGCGAAATGATGGAGTTACTAGAGTCAAGTAATGTGCAGCGATTCTTTAAACCAGGACGTAATTTTGATTATTCGAATACAGGTTATTTTGTTTTGGCTTCTATTGTAGAAAAAGTTTCTGGAACATCATTTGGTTCTTTTTTGAAAAAAAACATTTTCGAAACACTACAGATGGAAAACTCATATGTGTATAGTTTTGAAAATGATAGTATTAAAGAAAACCAATTAGATGGATATCGATTGTATAGAGGATGGAGGCATTTGAAAATTAGAAGTACAGTAAATGATGCTATTGTTGGTGATAAAAATGTATATACTACTATAGAAGATTTGTTTAAATGGACTCTAGGGTTAAATACTGGAAGATTATTGACAAAAGAATCATTAAATCTTATGTATTCAAAAGGAGAAACCATTTACGGAAGAAAAGTACCGTATGGTTTTGGATTTAGGATTGACACTAGAGAGCAAAAAAGTATCTATCATCACGGTAAATGGAATGGATTTAGTACAGGACTTACAAGATATTTGGAAGACGATCTAGTAGTTATCGTTTTAGAACACAGTAGTTATAATGCTATAAAATCACTTAATAAAAAAATAAAGAAAATTGTTGTTGAAAATTTCGGAACTTAATTTTTCAAGAATCACAGGAGGATGTTTAACTCCATTTTGCTTTAAAGTAATAAAAATGGAGATAACTCTTATTTAACCAAATTTCAATAAGTTAATGTTGTTTCTGTTTTATAAAATTGGAGTTGTTCTCTCAATTTAAATCCTAAAATATTTTTGTGATACGTTAAAACACCAAGCTAAAAACTGAACCTTCGTTTTCAATACTTTTTACCGTTATTTTCCCTTTGTGAAGTAACATAATTTGTTTGCAAAGACTGAGACCGATCCCACTACCTGTAGTTTTGCTGGTAAAGAAAGGAACAAAAATATTTTCTAAAATTCCTTTAGGGATACCAGAACCATTGTCAATCACTTTAATAGCGATATCCCTATTGGAGAGCTCAATAGCTATCACTTTTATATGCGCATTGTCTTGACCTTTACAGGCGTCAACAGCATTTAAAATGAGGTTAATTAATACCTGTTCAATAAGATGATTGTCAATATCCAGTTCTAACTTAGGAGTTTCAATTTTAAAATCGATATCAATATGTTTAGAAGCTATGGAAGGCTCCATTAATAACTGAATATTATTAAACAATTCAGAAACCCGTATTTTTTGTAAATTTAAATGATTGACCTTATGTAAACTTCGGTATGTTTTTGCGAATTTTAGGAGCCCTTCACTTCTGTTTTTAATAGTTTTAAATCCTGAGTTGAGATCTCCCAATTCTAAGTGTGATTCTTTAGGTTGCTCAATTGCCAATTGTAAATTTTTCTGTAATGTATCGGCTAATGAAGAAATAGGGGCTATAGAATTCATGATTTCATGAGTCATTACACTCAATAATTTTTTCCAGGATTCCGATTCATTTTGATTTAGTGTATCATCAATATTTTGAATAACAATAAGTTTAAAAGCATCGTCTTTAACCTGAAAAACAGTATCTGATATCAATATTTTAATACTTTCATTTTGAAGTGCAATTGAGGTAGAAATAGGTTCTCTATGATATGTTTCAAATATTATGTTAAACAATTCGGGTTTTCTGCTTTCAACAAAACGAACATTTTTAAAAGAAGGCAAATCTAAAGTGTCACTAAACGAGTCATTAGACCATAGTACATCACCAGATTCAATATTATAAGCAATAATGCCAATGTCTACCATTTCCAATATTTTTTGGAGGTATACATATTGCGTCTGATTATCGGCATTTATCTCCTTTATAGTTCGATTAATTTCGTTAAAACCGGTATACAAAAATCGGATATCTTTTGGCCCTTTATCCTCTGGAAACCACCTTGAAAAATCACGATACTTAACAGCTTCAAAAAAATCATCCATAGCCGAAAAACGACGTTTTACAAAAGAATAGGTGTTTGTAGTGATATACAAAAGCCCTATGCTAATAAGAATGATAGCTAAAGTATGATTAAGGTTAATAGCATAGATCAATCCGAGACATAAACCAACTAAGAGGAAAATTCTAAAAAAAAGTCGAAAAATATATCCCTTATAGTTCATATTTGTTTAACCGTCTGTATAAAGCTGCTCGAGTAATACCCAATTCCTTGGCAGATTTTGAAATATTTCCTTTATTTTTTTCTAATACAGTAAGAATAGTATTCTTTTCAACAGCATCTAAATTTAAATTAATTGTTTCAATATCAGTTTTTGCTTGAGAAGTACGTTCAATAGAAGAGAATACCAAATCTTCAGGTTTTAGAATGTTACCATCGGTCATTATCACTGCACGTTCCAATACATATTGAAGCTCTCTCACATTTCCGGGGAAATCGTGTTTCTTTAATTTTGAGATAAATCCTGAATCAAAAGAAAAAGAGTTTTTGTGATATTTATCGGTATAAAGTGAAACAAAATACCTTGATAACTCAGTAATGTCTGTGCCACGGTCTCTAAGTGGTGGTACAATAATATCTACTGTATTAATTCTATATATCAAATCTTTTCTAAATTTCTGCTCGTTAGCTAAGGTTTTAAGATCAATATTTGTAGCACAAATTAGGCGAATATCAATAGAAACAGGTGTGTTAGACCCTAAAGGGATGACTTGTCTGTTTTGTAGTACTGATAATAACCGAGCTTGTTGGTCGAGACTTATATTCCCTATTTCATCTAAAAAAAGAGTACCTCCGTTAGCAGCTTCAAAGCGTCCTATTCTATCTTCTCTGGCATCTGTAAACGCTCCTTTTTTATAACCAAATAATTCACTTTCAAACAAAGAAGTTGTTAAAGCACCTACATCTACTTTAATAAAAGGTTGATTACGTCTGTTAGAATGCTCGTGCAATGCTCGTGCAATTAAATCTTTACCAGTGCCATTTTCACCCAAAATCAATACATTAGCATCGGTAGGAGCCACTTTTTTAAGTTTTACAAATACCTCTTTCATCACGTCACTTTTCCCAATAATTTCGGTACTATCTGTACGGATTGCTATTTTTTTGGATGCACTTGTTTTTTTATTGTTTAATATCGTAGTGATGATATTGATCATTTTTTCGTTCTCCCAGGGCTTTACCAAAAAGTCAGAAGCTCCTTCTTTTAAGCCTCTAATTGCCAAATCAATATCGGCATAGGCTGTCATTAAAATAATAGAAGTATCTGGTTGTTGTTTCAGAATTTTATTTAGCCAAAAAATACCTTCATTGCCTGTATGTACTAGACCGTTGAAGTTCATATCGAGTATAATAATATCAAAATGAGTCTGTCCGATTTGGGATAAAATATTACTGGGGTTCTTTTCAGTAATGACTTCCTTTACCAAGGGTTTTAATAACAATCGTAATGCTGTGAGTACGTCAACGTCATCATCTACAACTAATATGCTTGCATTTTTTAATACCATTACTGCAATAATACAATATTAAATTCAGCCGAAAAAAAATAGAAAACTAAAAATATATGGGATATAAAAGTGTGCATTTTTGAACATAAAGTGTATCGTAATCGAACACTTTTAATTAAAGTTTAATTTGTAAACATTTGATTTGCAAATAGTTATTTTTTTGGCATTATATTCACTTACTATTCTTTATAATTAAAAATTGAACAATGGACGTACCCATTAAAAAGAAGAGATTTTCAAGACAAAAATTAGGATTTATAGGAGGTATTATAGCCTTTATTGCCGTAGTAGTTTATATTTTTATACAAACTTCGGGAGGGACTAAATTAAATGTAGAGAAAGAACGTATTTCTATTTATACGGTCGCCAATGATGTGTTCCAAGAAAACATCCCTGTTAATGGTATTGTATTACCAATTACCACAATTTATTTAGATGCGTTAGAGGGTGGAAGAGTTGAAGAAAAATTTGTCGAAGATGGGGCAATACTGAAAAAAGGAGAACCTATTTTAAGGTTATCAAATACCGATTTAGAATTAAGTCTAGTAAATCAGGAAACTTCTGTATATAATTTATTAACGCAGATGCAAATTTCGCAGAATGCAGCGCGGCAAAATACAATTAATCGTCAAAATCAATTTACTGATGTCGAAAATGGTCTTACTGAAGCAAAACGCGTATATGAGTTAAATAAAAAACTATACGAAAAAGGAGCCATTGGGCGTCAAGATTACGAATCTTCTACTAATAATTATGAATATCAAAAAGAGCGTATGCGATTAGCGAAACAGGTTTTAGCAGAAGATTCTATTTCGGCGAATCTACAAGTCAATCAAGCTAAAAGCTCGTATGTTAGAACACAAAGTGCTCTAGAATTGATGCGAAAAAAAGTAGGAGACTTGGTGGTACGTGCACCTATTGATGGACAACTTACTTCTTTAGATGCTGAGATTGGGCAGTCTATTAATAAAGGCACTAGGTTAGGTCAAGTTGACGTTACTAGTGGCTATAAAGTTAGGGTAGATATTGACCAGCATTACATTTCAAGAATTTATACAGGGCAAATGGGAACGGTTAAAGTAGATAACAAATTGTATGCATTACAAATTAAAAAAGTATTCACTCAGGTTGATAATGGACGTTTTCAGGTAGATATGCAATTTGAAACCGATGTTCCCGAAAGTATTCGTCGAGGGCAAAATTTACAAATACGCCTGGCATTAAGTGCAGAAAAAGAAGCACTATTAGTAGCTAAAGGCGGATTTTTTCAAAAAACTGGAGGAAATTGGATTTTTAAAGTGAGTGAAGATGGACAAACAGCTTATAAAGTAAATATACGATTAGGTAGTCAAAATACAGAATATTATGAAATTGTTGAAGGATTAAACCCTGGAGATAAAGTAGTAACTTCCAGCTATGATACCTTTGGAGATATAGAAGAACTGATTTTAAAATAGAAAAAACAATCAATTAAAATAAATATAATGATACAGATTAAAGACTTAGAAAAGTTTTACAAGACTGAAGAGGTGCAGACCATTGCTTTAAACAAATTGTCCTTTGAAGTAAAGGAAGGCGAATTTGTTGCGATTATGGGACCTTCGGGTTGTGGAAAATCTACATTGTTAAATATCGTAGGCCTACTAGACGACCCAGATGGTGGTAGTTTTAAGTTTAACGGGACAGAAGTTTCGGGTTATAATGAACGTAAACGCTCCGAGCTCAGAAAGCATAATGTGGGCTTTGTATTCCAGAGTTTTAATTTGATTGATGAACTGACCGTATTCGAAAATGTAGAATTACCACTTATTTATACTAATGTAAAACCAGCAGAACGTAAAAAAAGAGTGGAAGCGGTTTTAGAAAAGATGCAAATTATGCATCGCCGCAATCACTTTCCACAACAGCTATCAGGAGGTCAACAGCAGCGTGTTGCTGTGGCGCGTGCTGTAGTCAATAATCCAAAATTGATTTTGGCCGATGAACCTACAGGAAACTTAGATAGTACCAATGGTAATGAAGTAATGGATTTATTGATTGATCTTAACGAAGCGGGAACCACTATTATAATGGTAACGCATAGTGAGCACGATGCAAAATACAGTCATCGAGTCATCAGAATGTTAGATGGACAAAAAGTAACCGAGAATATATTGGTATAGTATTATCATAGATCAAAAAATTGAACAATTATGATTAAAAATTATATAAAAATAGCGTGGAGGAATCTACTTAAAAATAAAGTGTATTCATTTATTAATATCTCTGGTCTAGCTATTGGTATGGCAGCAACAATGCTAATAGGGCTTTGGATTTTTGATGAACTTAGTTATAATAACTACTTTAAAGATAAAGCAACTATTGCTCAAGTATTACAAAATGAAACTAATAATGGAGAAACTGATACTGGTCCTGCAATCCCAAGACCATTAGAATTTGCATTACGAGAAAACTATAATGATGATTTTAAACATATTGTGATGTCTTCTTGGGAAGATCCTAGATACTTAAGTTATAAGGAAGTTAATATTAATAGACTAGGATTCTCTATGCAAGAGGCTGCGCCAGATTTATTGAATTTAGAAATTGTTGAAGGAGTTAGGGATGGATTAGAAGAAAAGAATTCAATTATGTTATCTGTATCTACAGCTAAGTCATTATTTGGAGATGACTCAGCAGTGGGTAAAATTATTAAGGTGAATAATCAAAGTGATGTGGTAGTCACAGGGGTTTATAAAGATATTCCAGAAAATAATTCATTTAGTGATATGGATTATTTAATGCCTTGGGAACATTACATTGATCGTGGATGGATTAATGCAGCCAAGGATGCATGGGGAAATAGTTCTTTCCAAATGTTTGTTCAAATTAACGAAAACACAACAATGGAAGCTGTAACCTCTAAGATTATAGATGTAAAAAAAGTAGGAGATCCAGGTGAAGCTCAATTTAATCCTGAGATGTTTTTAGCTCCTATGGAAGATTGGTATCTAAGAGATAATTTTGAAAATGGAGTACAATCAGGCGGGCGTATTGAAAATGTATGGTTGTTTGGAATAATAGGACTTTTTGTTCTATTATTAGCATGTATAAATTTTATAAATTTAAGTACAGCGCGTTCAGAAAAAAGAGCCACAGAGGTAGGTATTAGAAAATCAATAGGCTCACAACGGGGACAACTTATTTTTCAATTCTTGAGTGAATCTTTTTTAATAGTTGTTTTATCATTTATATTAGCTTTAGGTATTGTATTACTATTTTTAAATGGATTTAATAATTTAGCTAGTAAATCTATAGTATTTCCTTGGACTAATCCGATTTTTTGGTTAATTTCAATATTATTCGTAATAATTACAGCAATTCTGGCAGGCAGTTATCCTGCACTGTACTTATCATCTTTCAACCCTGTTACAGTTTTAAAAGGCACTTTTAAAGCAGGGAGGTATTCTTCTTTACCACGTAAAGTTTTAGTTGTATCACAGTTTACCATATCAATAGCATTAATCATAGGCACGTTGGTGGTGATGAATCAAATACAGTTTAGTAAAGACAGACCTACAGGATATGATAAAGAAGGGTTAATTCAAATACCAGTATTAAGCTCTCAGTTTATAGGTAAGCACGAGACGATGCGTAATCAATTTATTGCATCTGGTGGAGCTATAAAAATGACAACAATGAGTAGCCCTACTACAGATGTATGGTCTAATCGGAGTGGATATACTTGGGAAGGAAAGCCAAAAGGATTTCAAGAAGATTTTGCACACACATCTGTTAACTATGATTTTATAGAAACATTAGGATTAAAGTTAATTGCAGGTAGAGGGTTCTCTCGCGAATTTGCTACAGATTCTACTGCGGTTATTCTTAATGAAACAGCAGTAAAATATATGGGAATTCAAAACCCAGTAGGCAAGTATATTAGGGATTCAGATCCTAATGACCCAAGACCTGAACCGCCTCATAAGATTATAGGTGTTGTTGAAGATATGATTGTACAATCACCTTATAGTCCTGTAAAGCAAGCATTGTATGCTTTTGATATAAATCAGAGCATCAGTTTCTATAATTTAAGATTAAATCCGGATAATAGTATTAGTCAAAATATAGGCATTATTGAGAGTGTTTTTAAAAAGAATTTTCCAGATACACCTTTTAGTTTTCAATTTGTAGATGAGCAATATGGTAAAAAGTTTAGATCGGAAGAGCGCATTGCTAGTTTGGCTAAAGTATTTACTGCATTAGCAATTTTTATTAGCTGCTTAGGACTTTTTGGATTAGCATCTTTTGTAGCAGAACAGCGTACTAAAGAAATAGGGGTCAGAAAGGTTTTGGGCGCCTCTATTAGTCAGCTATGGGTATTATTATCAAAAGACTTTATAACACTTGTAGTTATAGCACTTTTAATAGCATCACCTATCGCTTATTATATTATGGGGCAATGGTTGCAGAAATTTAGTTATCGTACATCGGTAACAATAGATGTTTTTGCTATAGCCTGTTTTGGCGCTTTAATAATTACTTTAATCACTGTAAGTTTTCAAGCGATAAAAGCTGCAATATCAAATCCTGTTAAATCATTGCGTACAGAATAAATAAAAACTAGAAAGTTATGTTTAAGAATTACTTTAAAATAGCATGGCGAAACATAATGAAACACAAAGTGTTTTCATTTATAAATGTCATAGGGTTAACCATAGGTTTAAGTGCCTCATTTGTTATTGGTTTAATGATCTATTACGATTATACCTTTGATACGTTTCATGAAGATGCTGATCGTATTTATAGGGTGGTTACAGATTTTGAAGATTCAGATACTAAATATAATAATAGTGGTATTACGCTAGCTTTAAAAGATGTTATTGCTGATGATCCAAATTTTGAATCTATTGCAGAGTTTTATGTGGAAACACCTTCTAAAGTTGAAAACAGATCAGAAGATATAAAAATCAATTGGCCTCAGTTTGTCATCTATGCTACACCTGAGTATTTTGATATTCTTAGTTATAAATTTTTAGCAGGTGATAAAACAGCTTTAAATCAACCTAATAAAGTTATACTAACGGAACAAAGGGCTAAAAATTATTTTCCAAGAACATCACTTGAGAATATTATTGGTAAAACCTTGATTTATAATGATTCTATTAATATATCTGTAGCGGGTGTGGTAGAAAATTTTAAAAATCGTAGTGATTTTGTATTTCAAGAATTTGTGTCACATGCTACAATATCGCAAACGCGATTGCGAGATCAATTTATAAATAAACGTTGGGGAAACACAAATTCAGCTTCGCAATTATTGATAAAAATGAAAGCTGTAACAGATGTTGATATTGTTCAAAAACGATTGAATGATTTAGCGTTAGAACACACTAGTGAAGCAATGAAAGAGCGAGGGAGTAAGCGTTGGTACAAATTACAACCTTTGAGCGATATCCATTTTAATGAAGATTATAAGATTTTTGATTGGACTAAAGGACAAGCAAGTAAATTACTACTACGAAATCTAGCTTTAGTTGCTATATTTCTTTTGCTTTTAGGCTGTATTAACTTTATCAACCTTAATACAGCACAAGCCTCACAACGTGCAAAAGAGATAGGGATTCGTAAAACTTTAGGGAGTTCTAGAAAACAACTCATCTATCAGTTTATAGGAGAGACATTTATATTAGTATTATGTTCTGCTATACTATCATTGATATTATCTAGATGGTTGATTCATGTATTTTCAGACTTTGTACCTCAAGATTTAAGTTTTGAATTGTTTAAAACCCCATTAATTATCATGAGCATTGTTGTTTTACTTCTAATAGTAACTTTATTATCAGGGTTTTATCCTGCTTTAGTATTATCAAAATTCAATACCGTTTCCATATTAAAAAATAATATAGCAGTTGGAGAGAGAAAAGTGAGATTACGTAAGTTTTTAACCATATTTCAATTTACTATTGCTCAAATCTTTATAATAGGAACACTGTTAGTAGGCAGGCAAATTAATTACCTGTTAAATAAAGATATGGGCTTTAAAACAGATGCTGTTGTATCGGTATATAGTCCTAGATCTGAAGGTGAGTTATTAAAAAAAGAACGTTTTGTAGAAAAACTTAATACTATACCAGAAATTAATAGTGTTAGTTTAGGTGGTACTCCTCCTGCATCTGTATCTACAAGTACAAGTATATATGCACATTTAAATGAAGGAAAACAAGTTAATACAACAGTCCACTTTATTTATGGAGATACCAATTATCATAATGTTTTTGAAATCGATTTATTAGCAGGTAGAATATATCGTAATGACACAATTAAAGAATTAGTAATTAATGAGAGGTATAGTAAAATTTTAGGATATACTAATCCAGA
Organism: Flavobacteriaceae bacterium; assembly: GCA_003443635.1. Classification (NCBI taxonomy): domain Bacteria; kingdom Pseudomonadati; phylum Bacteroidota; class Flavobacteriia; order Flavobacteriales; family Flavobacteriaceae; species Flavobacteriaceae bacterium. Next base: position 975,991 of record CP031964.1, read on the forward strand.
AGATGCTATAGGAAAATCAGTATATGATAATAACGGACAATTGTCTATTGTTGGGGTTATGGCAGATTTTCATCAACGTTCTTTAAAAGAAGATATTGAGCCTATGGCTTTAATAGGTGATTGGTATAGATCTATTTTTGGGTTCAGTCAATTTATGGGAGTTCATATTGCTTTAAATAATGAAACACCACAAAATTTAAAAATAACACTTTCTAAAATTAAAGAGGCTTATGCTTCTGTGTATACTGAAATCGATGATTATCGTCTAGAGTTTATGGATGAAACTGTGGCTACATTTTACAATAGAGAACAAAAAATATCTAAACTTTTAAATTGGGCAACAGGTTTGTCTATACTTATTAGTTGTTTAGGGCTTTTAGGCTTGGTCATTTATACAACGAATCGTCGTGTAAAAGAAATTGGGGTGCGTAAAGTTTTAGGAGCATCACTGTTACAGTTAAATACACTTTTATGTAAAGAGTTTTTAATACTCGTTGCTATAGCATTTGTATTGGCTGTGCCAGTAGCTTGGTATGGTGTGTATTATTGGTTACAGGACTTTGCTTATAAATCAAGTATTAGTTTTTGGGTGTTTATTATTGGAGGTATTGCAATGATAAGTTTTGCATTATTGGTAATTAGTATAAAAACATTACAAGCAGCTAATACCAATCCAGTAAACTCGTTGAGATCAGAATAAATAAAAACGAATTTTAAACTATGAGGATTATCCTATGAATTCATTGCTAACTAAATAGATTATCAAAAAAACAGCAACCATGTTAAGACACAATATTCGTATAGCATTACGCAATTTTAAGAAGAGTAAGAGTAGTTTTTTAATCAATGTCATTGGACTTTCTACTGGATTAGCCTGCGTATTGCTTATTGTGCTATGGATTAATGATGAAAAACTTGTGGATGCTTTTCATGAGAAAAAGGAATCCATATATCAGGTGATGTCAAATCATGATGTGGAGAATAAAATTATAACTATGGATAATAGCTCTCTTCTTTTAGGAGAGGCTTTGGCTGAAGAAATCCCAGAGATAACATCTTTTACCACTACAAATGCTGATTTTATTACGCCCATAGGCTTGTTTTCCAACGAAGAAGAAGAATATCTGGGCAAGGGCATCTTTGCCTCTCCCAATTTCTTCGATACATTTTCTTTTGATCTGTTAATTGGAGATATAGGTAATGTGCTTACAAAGAAGAATAGTGTTGTGTTATCTGAAGACCTAGCAATAAAGCTGTTTAATACCCCTGAGAATGCTATAGGTAAAACGCTCAATTGGGACTATAAATGGAGTGATGGTTCTAAAGAAGAAACCGTGGAAGTATCAGGTGTTTTCAAAAATATTTCCTCGTATTCTACATTAACATTTGATGCCGTAGTTTCTACCGATTTACTGGCAGAAGCCTCACGCTGGGCGAGTGATTGGAAAAGTGGTTATGCAAAAACGTATTTGACCATAAAACCAGGGACAGATATCACAGCTTTGAATACCAAAATTGCCAAATATCTAACAACGAAAACTGATGGTCGTGAGATAGTTACTCTTTTTGTACAGCAATTTTCAGAACGTTACTTAAAAGCTCCCTACGAGAATGGTGTGCAATCCGGAGGTAGAATTACGTACATTAAACTATTTGCAATTATTGCCATTCTCATTTTATTGATTGCTTGTATCAACTTTATGAACTTATCGACTGCGCAAGCTAGTAGACGATTAAAGGAGATCGGTGTAAAAAAGGTGTTGGGCAGTCGTCAGAAAGCACTTGTAATTCAGTTTATAAGTGAGTCCTTTTTGCTTACCTTGTTTTCAATGATTGTGGCCCTTATCATAGTGAGTTCGGTATTGCCCTATTTTAATCAGGTTACAGGGAAATCCATTTACCTAGCTTTTAGTTTCAATTTCATCCTATCCCTTTTAGGACTTATGGTCGTTACCGGGGTTTTAGCTGGTAGTTATCCGGCATTCTACTTATCGAGTTTTACTCCTATTTCAGTTTTAAAAGGAAAGTTAAGCCAATCTTTTGGCGACCTATGGATACGAAAGGGGCTCGTGATTTTTCAGTTTGCTTTATCGGTCATTTTTATCATTGGTGTTTTTATTGTGAATCGTCAAATGGCCTTTGTCATGGAAAAGAACATTGGATATCAAAGGGATAATATTGTTACATTTGACATTCATAGCGATACAGAAAACCTAGATACATTTATCAACGAATTGAAAGGTATTTCAGGTATAGCTCATGCCTCATTTATGAACGGAAGCATATTGGACGGGACGGACGGCCAAAGCGGTTTTATGTGGCGAGGTAATCCACGTGATAAGGGTATTATGTTCCAATCGCCCAGAGTTGGCTACGGTTTTATTGAAACTGTGGGTATAGATATTATAGAAGGGAGAACTTTTTCAAGGAAATTTAACGATGATCATAATAGAATCATTCTTAATAGGGCTGCAGTAGCACTTATGGAGTTAGAAGACCCTATAGGGGTGCGTATTGACAAAAGCGGTGAAGCTATGGAAGTTATCGGTGTTGTGGAGGATTTTCAGTACGGATCACTTCACAAAAAAATGGAGCCGCTCATTCTTAGATTCAGAGATTTTGGGACAAGTATTGTGATGCGATTTGAAGATGCTGTTTCCTTTGACATCATTAATCAGATAGAAGAGGTCTATCATACGTTTCAACCCGGATATCCATTCGAATTTTCATTCCTCGATACGGAATATCAACAATTATATGAGGCAGAGAATAGAGTAGCGACCTTGTCAAAGGTCTTTACTTTATTTGTGGTTCTTATATCCTGTCTGGGACTTTTAGGTCTAACCATTTTTAATTCGGGACAAAGACGCAAGGAAATAGGTGTTCGTAAAGTGCTTGGAGCCAGTATGATGACCATTGTCGCTCTATTGTCCAAAGATTTCCTAAAACTTGTTGTAGTGTCTATTTTAATTGCTCTTCCAGTGGCCTGGCTAGTTATGCAAGATTGGCTTCGGGACTTTGCGTATAGCATACATCTGGAATGGTGGGTATTTGCGGTGGCAAGCCTTATCGTGGTAATCATCGCATTAATAACAGTAAGTATTCAAGCCATTAAAGCAGCAATGGTTAATCCTTTAGAGAGTTTAAAGGTGGAATAAATTAATCAAAAAACGAAACAATCATGATAAAAACAAATTTAAAAATAGGGTTTAGAAGTATTTTAAAGCATAAAGGATTTTTAGCTTTAAATGCTGGAGGATTGATTATAGGATTAACTGCAGTGTTACTCATTAGTCTGTGGGTGTATAGCGAATTAAGTTTTAATAAATCATTTAAAAATTATAGCGATATCGCTTCTGTAATGCAGCATATTGCTGAGGGTGAGGAGGTTAGAACTTATACAGGGCAACCTATGCAATTAGCTCCAGTATTAAGAGATGCTTATGGAAACCATTTTAAATATGTTGCAACAAGCACAAGAGATCGTGAATATGATATTGATTATGGTGAAAAGGTGTTATCCATTAGAGGAAGGTTTGCAGAACCAGATTTGGCATTGCTTTTAGATTTAGAAATGGTAACTGGCAGTAGAGAAGCACTTACTGATATGTCATCCATCTTAATATCTAAAAGTACGGCTGAAAATTTATTTGGTTCAGAAAACCCAATAGGAAAAGCTTTTGATTTTAGCCCAACAATGAAAGTTAAAGTAGCTGGGATTTATGAGGATTTACCCAGCAACTCAAGTTTTGATGATACAGGATTTATTGCCTCTTTTGAACTTTTAAAAACAACTCAAGGTTATGAGGAACGATTAGGATGGGGAAATTTTTGGTTTCTGGTGTATGCGCAATTACAAGATGGGAATACACTACAGGAAGTATCTACACTTATCAAGGATATTAGGAATGATAATTATACCGAAAGCACAAGAGAAGCTAAACTATTTTTGCACCCTATGTCTAAATGGCATTTGTATTCTGAGTTTGAAAATGGAGTTAATGTTGGCGGAGACATCACTGGAGTCACTGTTTTTGGCATAATTGGTTTATTTATATTGTTTTTAGCTTGTATTAACTTTATGAATTTAAGTACAGCTAATGCACTAAAAAGAGGTAAAGAAGTAGGAGTTAGAAAAACCTTAGGCTCTTCTCGAAAACAATTAGTCTTTCAGTTTTTTACAGAATCGTTTGTAATTATCTTCTTTTCATTTTGTATTGCATTAGGGTTTGCCTATATATTACTACCTCAATTTAATGTCATTACCTTAAAAGAACTTGCAATCCCTTTTAGTGACCTTTCATTCTGGGGAATTAGTGCTTTATTAATATTTATTACGGGTATTTTAAGTAGTTTATATCCTTCAATATACATCTCAGGATTTAAGCCTGTAAAAGTCTTAAAAGGTTTAATTAGTGGTAATAAAAGCGCTGTCGCCATAAGAAAAACACTTATCGTTACTCAATTTGTTATATCAGGTGTACTTATTATAGCAACTTTAACAGTTATGAGTCAAATCAATCATGCTAAAAATAGACCTATCGGATTTAATAAAGATTTACTGGTTAGTATGCCTATTAATACGAGTAAAGTACGTCAAAGCTTTGATCTTATTAAAAGGGAATTTGAAGAATCACCATATATAGATCAAGTTACTGCCTCTGATGTTAGAATAACTAGTACAACTACAACAAATGGTGGTTTTGAATGGAGGGGTAAAGACCCTAAACTTGAAGAAGAATTTTATACTATACGTGCTACTGATGGTTTTGGTAAGATGGTAGAATGGGAAATTATACAAGGTAGAGATTTCTCAGCTCAATTTGCTAGTGACTCCTTAGCATTCATAGTCAATGAAGCTGCTGTAAAATATATGGGTTTTAAAAATCCTATAGGTGAATATGTAAAATGGGGAAAAAATAGAAATTATGAGATCATAGGTGTTGTAAAAGATATGGTAGGATTATCACCTTTTGACCCTATAGTACCTACACTATACATATTGCATCAAGGGGATTTCTTAAATTATTTTAACATTAAAATAGCTTCTGGAGATAATGCTATACAAGGCGCCCTTGCTAAAATGGAATCGGTATTTCAAAAACATAACCCAGAGAATTTGTTCTCATACAGATTCATGGATGATGATTACCAACGAAATTTTGATGCCGAAAAACGTGTTGCAAAACTTATTGGCTTATTTGCATTGGTTGCCATTTTTATAAGTTGTTTGGGTGTTTTAGGCTTATCTACTTATATGGCGATACAACGAAAAAAAGAAATCGGCATTCGAAAAGTATTAGGTGCTTCTGTACAAGCGATATGGCAATTATTATCTAAACAATTTATGGTATTGGTATTGATTTCTTTGATTATTGCTATCCCAATAGGTTATTATATTTCAACTTTATGGTTAGAAGAATATAGCTACCGTATTAGTGTAAATTTTGGCATTATAGCATCATCAGGAGTTATTATATTAGGTATTGCATTGCTTACGGTAAGTGTTCAAATCATTAAAGCAGCTGTAGTAAATCCTGTAAAAAGCTTAAGAACAGAATAGATATAATTTAATAAAAACATATAAATGCAAAACACATTATTAAAATTAAGTCAAGCATCAAGAACTGTTAATTCAGGAAGTAATAAAGTAACATTGCTTAATGAAATTAACTTGGATATAAAAGAAGGCGAATTTATATCACTGATGGGGCCTTCTGGGTCAGGGAAATCTACCTTGTTAAATTGTATAGGGATGTTAGATAATTTTACTGGAGGAGGATATGTTTTTTTGGGTGACCCGGTACATAGTATGAAAGAAAAAAATAGATCCAAACTCTATAAAGAATATATTGGTTTTGTGTTTCAGGCATATCACCTTATTGATGAGTTAACCGTTTATGAGAACATTGAAACACCTCTTTTATATAAGAAAATAAAATCTTCAGAACGAAAAGGAATGGTAGCCGATATGTTAGATCGTTTTAACATTGTCGGAAAAAAGGATTTATTTCCATCACAATTAAGTGGAGGTCAACAACAATTGGTAGGTATCGCACGAGCATTGATTGGAAATCCGAAATTAATTTTAGCAGACGAACCTACAGGAAACCTTAACTCTAAGCAGAGTGTTGAAATTATGGAGTTGTTCTCTCAATTAAATCAGGAAGGAGTAACAATTATTCAGGCTACACACTCGGAGCGTAATGCAGCTTATGGTTCTAGAATTATACACTTACTTGATGGAAAGATAACCTCTTAATAACTAATAAATCATGATACGTACATATATAATATGCATCATCATTAGCTTGATGACCTGGAAAGGGCTTACCCAAAATCAACTAAAAGAAACCTATTCATTAGCAGAATGTATTACAATAGCTTTAGAAAATAATTTAGATATAAAATCAGCAACTATAAGTGCTAATTCTGCAAAAGTGAACCATCAGCAATCTAAAACAGATTTATTGCCTAGTGTAAATGGTAACTTTAATTTAGGAGTCAATACTGGCCGGAGTATAGATCCTTTTACTAATGACTTTATCAACCAAGAATTAACTTTTTCTAATGCTGGGTTAAATATTGATGCTACTGTTTTTAATGGATTTCGATTAATTAATAGGACTAAACAAAATCGTTTAAACCGAAAAGCATCCGAAATAGAAGTAGAAGCCGTCAAACAGGATATCACTTTAAGAGTAACACTAGCATATTTACAAGTGTTAAATAGCGAAGCTGTTTTTCAACTATCAAAAACACGTTTAGAAGCTACCCGGCAGCAACTTAATATTAGAGAAAGTTTTTATAAAAATGAATCAGGAAACCCAGCAGATTATACAGATATACAAGGCCAGATTGCAAATGATGAAACCAGTGTTGTTATCGCAGAAAATAATTGGAATAATGCAAAGTTAAACCTTATTCAGTTGTTGAATTTAGATGATAAGATTGCTATAGAAACAAAAGATTTTATTTTAGATTTTAAAACATACAACTTGTCTGCTGACGAGGTCTATCAAGATGCATTGCAAAATTGGTTAGCTTTTAAAGCAGGTGAGCTACGTGTTGAAGCCGTAAAAAAAGGAGTGAGTATTGCTAAAGCACAGTTTGTTCCAGAAATTTCTGTTTTTGCAGGAGTGAATACCAATTTTTCTAGTGCTGCTCAAACTTTTACATCTACAGGAACAAATATTATAGAAACGGGGGATTTTGTAACCGTAAATGGAGAAAACTTATTGGTAATGAGTGAACAAACTAATTTTGAATCTCAAAATATCGGATTCCGCGACCAATTGGATAATAATTTGAATACAGTAGTAGGGCTTTCAGTAAGAATACCACTTTTTAATGGGTTAAGAGCAAGAAATAATGTAAGACTAGAAAAAAATAGAGTTAAAGAATCTACCATAACTTTAGAGCGTAACTATTTGGATATTAAAAATACTATTGCTCAAGTCCATTTTGATATGATGACAGCTTACCAGCGTTGCGAAAGTTTACAAAAACAAGTAGAAGCTTATAAAGAATCATATCGAGTTAATGAAATAAGGTTTAATAACGGAATCTCTAATTTTTTAAATTATATCACTAGTAAAAATAATTTTGAAAACGCTAAAGTAAATCTAATCAACGCCCAATACGAGTATGTTTTGCAGATAAAAATTTTAGAGTATTATCGTGGTAACTTTAGTTAAACAAAGCTTTTGTTACAGGTTTTTTTATTTCTGAAAATAAATAGTTTCATCTTTTTTAATACTAAAATTGACTTTTTTAAGTTATTAAGAAAAACTTTTTTATGAACAAAAAAATAACCTACTTAATAATCCCATTATTATTATTCATGGCTTCATGTTCGGATGATGAAACTTTCAATTTAGATGATGATGATACTATCTCCATAAGCTCACAATCTATCACTGAAGAAATTTTAGAATTAGTAAACGAACACCGTCAAACTATAGGAATGTCTAGTTTGTCTAGAAATACGGTTGCTGATAGTTTAGCAATTGTACATACTAATTATATGATCTCCGAAAGGAAAATTAGTCATGATAATTTTGATGAAAGATTTGAACAAATGCAATTAAAATTGAATGCGAGAAGCGCTGGTGAAAATGTGGCCTTTGGTTACCCAACTGCAGAAACGGTAATGACAGGCTGGCTTAATAGTACAGGACATAGAGCTAATATCGAAGGTGATTTTACACACATAGGAATTGCAGCAATAAAAAATAGTCAAGGCACATACTATTATACCCAATTGTTTTATCGTTAATTGATTATTATAAAGTTTTCTCTATTGAGATATAAAACTCAATGCACTCTATTTTTAAATTGCTTCTTGTAGCATTTTAATTTTTTGAGCTAAGTCAATATTTAGCTCTTTGTTAACTATTCCTTTTTCTGAGAAATTTTTATGAAAAGAAGGTAAAGAGAAATCGGCTATAATATTTGCTCCTAAATGAGGGAATGATGCTTTTGCTGTTTGAAGTACTGTTGCTCCACCTCTAGCTCCGGGTGAAGTTGCCATTAACAGCATCGGTTTGCCTTTCCATACTTTTTGATTAATTCTAGACATCCAATCAAAAGCATTTTTAAATGCTGTAGAATAAGAACCATTATGTTCTGCTAAAGATATTACTAAACCATCTGCAGATTCTATTAGATTATTTAATCGTGTAGCATTTTCAGGAATTCCATTTTCATTTTCAGCATCAATTCCGTATAATGATAAGTGAAAATCATTTAAATCTGCAACAATAACTTCTGACTTTTTAAGCTGATTAGCTACATATATAGCTAATACTTTATTAATAGAGTTTTTACTATTACTTCCACCAATGGCTACTATTTTTTTCATTTTCAATGTTCTTTTAATTTTTTAATTAATCGTTTTAAAGTCTCTGTTTCTTCTGAATTAAGATTATTCATCATTGGTTTATGAAAATTGTGAACTTTCTTATCCAATTTTTTTAATAATTCAATACCATCTTGAGTAATTATGATATCCATTTTTCTTCTATCTTCATGAGAGAGAGTTCGTTTTACAAGTCTTTTTGTTTCTAGTTTATCAACAATACGAGTTACGTTACTAGAACGTTGTACCATATTTTCTAAAATTGTATTTACAGAAATAGGCTTTCCTTTTGCCCCGCGTAGTATTCTTAATACATTGTATTGAGGCTCGTAAATTCCAAATTCCTTTAATTCTTTAGAGATCGAATCTGTAATCCAATGCCCTGTTCTTATAATTTCAAAAATAGCTTGAAAATAATTATTCATAACAAGTACATTATTTGTATATACAAATATATTTATAAAACTCAAATCTTACAAACTAGATTAATATATTATTTTAAAAACTACTTTAAGTGTGTTTTTTGAGATTTGAAAAATAAAAAATACAATTTTAAGAGACCTTTTTATATGAACTTATATTTATAATGCCATTATATTGCATTATAAACAAACAACAATTAATTAAAAAATAAATTGTATACAATAATTGGAGCAGGAATTGGAGGATTGACCACCGCATTAGCATTTGAGAAATTGGGAATAGAGTATCAATTGTTTGAAAGAGAACCTGAGTTGTTTGATATAGGAGCAGGAATATTATTATCCCCAAATGCATTGCAAGTATTTGAATGGCTCGGAATATTAGACGATGTAAAGAGTAGCGGAAACTATATAGATCGAATTACGTTAAGTAAACCTAATTTATCACCTTTATTCGATAATTCTCAAGATGATGTAAAAACAAAATTTGGATATTATTCTATTGCAATACATAGAGCGAAACTTCAAAAATTATTAATAAAAAATGTCCCTGAGCAAAAAATTCATTTGAATAAATCATTTGAGAGATTCGTAATAAATAGAGATAAAGTAAAAACGATATTTCAAGATGAGACAGAATATGAATCCAATTTTTTAATTGGAGCAGATGGAATTAACTCAAGAGTAAGAAAACAGCTTTTCCCTAAAAGTAAAATAAGATATTCGGGACAAACCTGTTGGAGAGGAATTTCTAATCTCCGTTTAGATAATGCTTACAAACATAGAGGGATGGAAATATGGGGAAACCAAATAAGGTTTGGTTTTACTCAAATAGCTGTTGGTAGAACATATTGGTTTGCAGTTTCATTAAGTAAACCAAATCAAAAAGATAGTAGTAATATTAAAAACGAATTGCTTAAAAGCTATAGAAGTTTTCATCCATTAGTTAATAAACTAATTTCTTCAACAGATAACAACGATATAATTAGAAACGACATAAATGATTTAATTCTATTAAATAAATGGAGTGAGAACAACATTTGTTTAATAGGAGATGCTGCTCATGCTACAACACCAAATATGGGTCAAGGAGGAGCTCAAGCTATTGAAGATGCATATTATTTATCTAATCTTATTAATGAGAACTTAAACCAAAATGTATTTCAGTTATTTCAGAATAAAAGAATGAAAAAAGTAAGCTCGATAGTGAAAAGGTCATGGTTAATAGGAAAGATAGCACACCTCAAATACGCTCAGAACATACGAAATTATTTCTTTAAAAATATTCCACAAAGTAGTATAAAGAAGAAAATAATCGAAGTATTTGACATAGATAAATTTCCAAAATCATCATCTTAACTACTAAAATAGTACAATATTTTGCGTGTTTTTTGTATCAAATAAGGAGTTATTCTCATTGATCTTTGCGGTGTAATTACAAAACAAAATTTGTTTAATCACTAAAAAGATAATAAAGATGAATATCAAAGACCAAGCAACAAAAATGGATGCTATCGTATCACAAGGCGCAATAGTAGATGCCGTAAAGCAATTTTTTGCAGAAGACGCTAACACATCAGACTATGGTGGCGGTGGAACCATAGGGAAACAAGCCATGATCGAAAAGATGGAAGGCTTTGCAGGTGCAATAGCAGCAGTAAATGGCATTACCCACCATCACACTATTGTAGATGGAAATGTATCCGCTTCAGAATTCACATTTGACTTTAACATGAAAGATGACAGTAAGATCTACTGGCATGAGATCATTCGAAGAGTATGGAATGAAAACGGAGAAGTAATACAAGAAGAATACTTTAACGCAGAGTAATAAAACAACAACAAGAAAAATAAATAAGTAAATAAAAAAGAGATGAAGAATTTAATAAAAACAACAATTTTAGGGCTAGCTTTAGTAGTAAGCACAACCGTATTTGCACAAGACAAGAAAGCAAATAATATAGACAATAGTAATATCGCATTACAAGGCTATAGCCCAGTATCGTATTTAGATTTAGGAATAGCACAAAAAGGAAAACAACAATTTAAATCAGAATACAAGAAGATATCATACTACTTTACATCGGTAGATCAGAAGAAAGCATTTGATAAGAACCCGGCAAGATATGTACCACAGTATGGAGGATTCTGTGCATTTGGAACGTATGCAGGAGCGAAGTTCAGACCAGACCCAAATAAATTTATCGTAAAAGATGGTAAATACTTTTTATATCTATACACCTTAGAGTTAGATGCACAACAATTATGGTTAGCAGAGAAGAATCATAACAAGTTGGTATCGGTAGCAGACAAGAACTGGGAGAAGTTGAGTAAGACGTACAATTAAAATCGACATTTCCGTTCGTTGATTTATAAGAGTTATTGAATACACTTTCAATAATTCTTTTTTTATGGTTAAAGCTAATGAGTGAGGCAAAATAAAAAGTACAACTTTTTGCGCTTTTTTTATAGTAACCAAAATGATGTCTAATAAGACCTTTGTACAAACAAAAAAACAGAAATCATGTTTGATATTTTTAAAAAGAAAAAAATAGATATAAGAAAGCAAGCTACTCAAATAGATAATATAGTAGCTAAGGGAGATATAGTAAGTGCCGTACAGTTGTTTTTTGCCGATGATGCAAACACATTAGATTATGGAGGAACTGTTACTACCAATAAAGCACAAATGGTAGAAAAAATGGAAGGCTTTGCAGGAGCAATAGCTAAAGTAAACGGAATTACACATCATCATACCATTGTTGAAGGTAATGTATCTGTTTCAGAGTTTACGTTTGATTTTAAAATGAAAGATAATAGTTCCATTTATTGGCATGAAACTATTCGTCGCATTTGGAATAATAAAGGGGAAGTAATACAAGAAGGATATTTTAACGCAGAATAATAATTAGAAATTTAATATATAATAACAATGAGAAATTTAATTAAAACAACAATTTTAATCGTAGCATTTTCAATAAGTGCAGTAATGTTTGCTCAAGATAAAAAAGCAAATAATATAGATGATAGCAAAATAGGATTACATGGATATAGTCCAGTGTCTTATCTTGATTTAGAGTTGGCACAGAGGGGGTCTAAACAATACAAATCAGTTCATAATGAAATTGCATATTATTTTACTTCAGCTGAGCAAAAAGCAAAGTTTGATCAAAATCCAAGTAAATATATGCCACAATATGGAGGGTTTTGTGCTTTTGGAATTTATGCAGGTGCAAAATTTAGAGTTGACCCTACAAAATTTGTAGTAAGTAAAGGAAAATACTACTTATTCTTGAATGATGTAGAAGTAGATGCAAAACAACTTTGGATAGGGGAAAAAGAATCTAAGTTAGTGAAAAAAGCTAATGAAAATTGGAAAGGATTAAAAACTAAATAATAAAAAGACAATTCAGATTGGTTTTTTTAGTAGTTAGTGATGATAACTCGGGTATGTCTGGTTAATTATATCGATATACCTGAGTTTTTCATTTTTAAAATGAAAAATATTAAGTGTTGATAAGCTTCCTAAAATAGTTAAAACAAAAAAATAAAAGAAGTAATATTTAATTCAATAAGTAAAAACATATGAAAGCAAGATTAGTAAATCAAAAAAATATGGAATCAATTGGAGAGCTTAAATTAATGTTTCTACCTCGTGAAAATGAATGGATCGAGTTTAATAAAAACATATATTCTGTTTATAAAATAATTCATACAGAGAATGAATTGAAAATAAGAGTTGTTGATGCAAGATAAGCTCTTTTTTATTTAACAATATGTTCTAAAAAAAGATTCAAAACAGGATTTCTATTGGTTTTATTCCAAACGACAGATAATGTTGTTTGGTGAGGTGTTTTGTTTAACTCAATAAACTTAATACCTTCTTGATGTTCTGACATCAAAGATTTTGGAACTATTGAAATACCAAATCCATTTTCTACTAATTTATAAATTGAACTGGCGTGAATTGTTTTATGTGTTACTAATGGAGAAAAGCCGCCGTCATCAAAAATTTGCATTATTTTTTCAAAATAAGAAGTACTGTATTTAGGATCAAACAAAATAAACGATTCGTTTTTAAGCTGAGTAATATCCTTAAAATTGTTCTTGTTTATTGAATGATCTTCAGGAAGTACTAAACAAAAAGATTCTTTTAAAATAGGACGTATTGCAATACTTCTAGGCACTCTTTCTAACCTAACAAAACCTACATCCAAGTTGTTAGAAAGTAATTCGTCAATTTGTTTCTGGTTTCCCATTTCATTTAAATTTAAGATAATATTAGAAGATTTAGTTCTAAACTTTAATAACAAATCGGGAATTATATTCTGCATTGCAGAGCCTACATACCCCATTTTTAAACTTCCATTGTCACCCTTATGTATAGATTTAGCATGATTTAAGGTGTGTTGTATATTTTTTAAATTTAAAGTTAATTCATTCTTTAAATAAATGCCAGCATTGGTGAGTTGCACTTTTCGATTATGCCTCTCAAACAATATAATTCCTAAATCATCTTCCATTTGTTTAATTTGTCTACTTAGCCCAGGTTGTGATATGTATAGACGTTCGGCAGCTTTTCTAAAATGTAAATCTTCAGCAACTGCTAAAAAATATTTGAAATGTCTAAATTCTATTTGATAACTCATAGTTATTATTTATTGAATTAAATAGTATTGTTGAGCATCAAAAATATAAATAACTTTGAAAGAAATCAACTTTAAGAAATAATACACGATGTTTAAATACGGAATAGATAACTTAACAATTGATAAAGTCATTAAAATATCTCAAAACAAGTTAAAAGCAACTTTAACAGAAGAAGCTATTTCTAAAGTAAATGATTGTAGACAAAAAGTTGAAACAATTGCTAATTCAAACAAAGCAGTTTATGGTATAAATACTGGTTTTGGCCCTTTGTGTGATGTACAAATATCACCAGAAGAAACAAGTGTATTGCAAGAGAACTTATTAATTACACATGCTGTAGGTGTTGGAAGCCCGATAGATAAAGAGCTGTCCAAAATTATGATGATCTGCAAAGTACATGCTTTATGTCGGGGGTTTTCAGGGATTCGTTTACAAGTCATTGAACGTATTTTATATTGTATCGAAAATGAATTATTACCTGTAGTTCCAGAGCAAGGTTCAGTAGGAGCTTCAGGAGACTTAGCACCGTTGTCACATTTATTTTTACCACTATTAGGAGAAGGCGAGTTTTGGATTGATAATAAAATTGTTTCAGCTACAGAAGTATTGAAAAAACACCAATTGGAAGCAATTCAATTACAAGCAAAAGAAGGTTTAGCTCTAATAAATGGTACACAATTTATTCTTGCACATGCTATTCTAGGGCTTAAAAAAATGGAATACCTGTTAGATTTAGCAGATGTTGCTGGTGCGATGAGTTTAGAAGGCTATCAAGGAAGTGAATCACCTTTTAAAGAAGCTTTACATACTATTAGACCTTTTAAGGGGAATTTAAAAGTAGCAGAACGTATGCGCATGCTTTTTAAAGATTCTCAAAATATAGCATCTCATGAAAATTGTGAGCGCGTACAAGACCCATACTCTATGCGTTGTATTCCACAAGTACACGGAGCATCTAGAAATGCATACTACCATTTGAGAAAACTAACAGAAATCGAAATGAATTCGGTAACAGATAATCCAATTGTACTAAGTAAAACAGAAGCGATTTCCGGAGGTAACTTTCACGGACAACCTCTTGCGATGGCATTAGATTATGCATCTGTTGCAGCTTCAGAATTAGGAAATATATCTGATAGACGCTGTTATTTATTGTTAGAAGGGAAATATGGCTTACCACGGTTACTTACAGAAAGTGGTGGATTAAATTCGGGGTATATGATTCCACAATATACTACGGCAGCTTTAGTCACAGAAAACAAATCTCTATGCTTTCCGCCTTCAGTAGATAGTATTCCAACCTCATTAGGTCAAGAAGATCATGTCTCTATGGGTAGTATTTCTGGGCGTCAATTCAATCAGATTTTAGAAAATATAGAAAAGATATTAGCGATAGAATTAATGTATGGAGCTCAAGCTTTAGAGTTTAGAAGACCAAATAAATTTTCAATTATTATAGAAGAGAATTTTAAACGTATTCGGACTAAAGTGAAAAAACTAGAAAACGATAGAGTTCTTAAACATGATATTGACGCAATGATTAATCTGGTTAAACAAGAAGCATTTATTGTAAATTAGAAGTAATTAAATTATGAAATTTCAAGACAAAATATTGCAAGGAATTCCAAAAGAATTACCATCAAAATATAGTTATCCTGAGGGTGTAAATCGTGCACCTAAAAGAAAAGATATATTATCTGTAGAAGAAAAGCAATTGGCTATTCGAAATGCGCTTCGTTATTTTCCTCAAGAATGGCATAAAACCTTAGCAAAAGAATTTGCTGAAGAATTAAAAGATTTTGGACGTATATACATGTATCGCTTTAAACCGAGTTATAAAATATACGCACGATCAATATCTGAATACCCGGCAAGATCAAAACAAGCAGCTGCAATTATGTTAATGATTCAAAATAATTTGAATCCAGAAGTTGCACAGCATCCAGAAGAACTAATCACCTATGGAGGTAATGGGGCTGTCTTTCAAAATTGGGCACAATATCTCATGACCATGCAATATTTGGCAATAATGACAGACGAACAAACATTGCATATGTATTCGGGACACCCAATGGGATTATTTCCGTCTTCAAAAGAAGCTCCCAGAGTTGTTGTAACTAATGGAATGATGATTCCTAATTATTCACAACCTGATGACTGGGAAAAATTTAACGCCTTAGGGGTAACACAATATGGACAGATGACAGCAGGTTCTTTTATGTATATTGGACCACAAGGTATTGTTCACGGTACCACAATTACAATAATGAATGCGTTTCGTAAAATATTAAAACCAAATGAAACCCCTAAAGGAAAAATATTTCTAACCGCTGGTTTAGGAGGGATGAGTGGAGCGCAACCTAAAGCAGGAAATATTGCTAGTTGTATTACTGTTTGTGCAGAAGTTAACTCTAAAGCTGCAACAAAACGTTATGAACAGGGTTGGGTAGATGTATTAATTGATAATTTAGATGATTTAATAATTCGAGTTAAACAAGCTCAGGATATAGAAGAAGTTGTTTCAATTGCATTTATTGGTAATGTTGTAGAAGTATGGGAACGTTTTTATGAAGAAGAAATATTTATTCACTTAGGCTCAGATCAAACCTCATTACATATTCCGTGGACAGGAGGATATTATCCTGTAGATACTTCATACGATGAAGCTAATCGATTAATTCGTGAAGCTCCTGAACAATTTAAAGAAAAAGTGCAAGCATCATTACGGCGTCACGCAACTGCTATAAATAAACATACAGCAAGAGGAACTTACTTTTTTGATTATGGTAATGCATTTTTGTTAGAAGCATCACGAGCTGGAGCTGAAGTAATGGCAGAAAATAATATCGATTTTAAATATTCATCCTATGTACAAGATATTTTAGGGCCGATGTGTTTTGATTATGGCTTTGGGCCTTTTCGTTGGGTTTGTACATCTGGAAAACCTGAAGATTTGGACAGAACAGATGAGATAGCGATGGCTGTATTACAAAAGATAATGGAAACTGCCCCAGATGAAATTAAACAACAAATGCAAGATAATATTACTTGGATTAAAGATGCTAAAAAGAATAAGATGGTTGTTGGGTCTCAAGCACGAATTTTATATGCTGATGCAGAAGGACGTGCTAAAATAGCTCAAGCATTTAATGATGAGATTGAAAAAAATAATATAAGCCCTGTAGTTTTAGGTAGAGATCATCATGATGTAAGTGGAACAGATTCACCATATAGAGAAACCTCAAATATATATGATGGAAGTAAATTTACTGCAGATATGGCTATCCATAATGTAATTGGTGATAGTTTTAGAGGTGCCACTTGGGTGTCGATCCATAATGGTGGTGGTGTTGGTTGGGGAGAAGTAGTTAATGGTGGTTTTGGAATGTTATTGGATGGAACGAAAGCAGCAGAAATACGTTTAAAAAAAATGTTATTTTATGATGTTAATAATGGAATTGCTAGGCGAAATTGGGCGAGAAATAAAGAAGCTATATTTGCTATAAAGCGAGAAATGGAACGTACACCAAATTTAAAAGTAACGATTCCTAATACGGTAAATGATGATTTATTAAAAAAATTATTTTGATGACTACGCTTTTTAAAAATATAAAAGAACTCATTCAAGTACGAACAGAACCAATTTTATTTGTTGCTGGTACACAAATGAAAAATTTGCCTACCATTAAAAACGCGTATTTATTGATAGATAATGGCCGTATTTCAGGTTTTGGAAATATGGAGGATTGCCCAACTATTAAAGTTGATAAATGTATAGATGCTACAGGGCAAATGATATTACCATCTTGGTGTGATTCTCATACTCATATTGTATATGCTGGAAACCGCGAAGGTGAATTTGTAGATAGAATTAATGGCTTGACTTATGAAGATATTGCGAAAAAAGGAGGTGGAATATTAAACTCAGCAAAAAAACTTCAAGATACCTCAGAAGATGAATTATACCAGCAAAGTAAATTAAGATTAGAAGAAGTTATACAATTAGGAACTGGAGCTATTGAAATTAAATCCGGATATGGGTTAACACTAGAGGCAGAACTAAAAATGCTTCGTGTAATAAAACGTTTGAGTGATAATTATCCTGTAAATATTAAAGCTACATTTTTAGGGGCACATGCGCTTCCAGTTCAATATAAAAATAATAAACAAGAGTATTTAAGAATATTGATTGATGAGATAATGCCTATAATTGCTAGAGAGAATTTAGCAGACTATCTAGATGTTTTTTGTGAAACAGGATATTTTTCTGTGAAGAATACAGAATTAATTTTAAGGGCAGGACAACAATATGGATTAAAATCTAAAATTCACGTTAATCAATTTACAGCTATTGGAGGTGTGCAAATAGGAGTTAAATATAATGCATTATCTGTTGATCACTTAGAAGTAATGAGAGATGAAGATATCCAAGTATTAAAAAACTCACAAACAATGCCAGTAGCACTCCCTGGATGCTCTTATTTTTTAGGAATTCCTTATACCCCGGCGAGAAAAATTATAGATTCGGATTTACCATTGGCTTTAGCTTCTGATTATAATCCAGGATCTACACCATCAGGCAACATGAATTTTGTAGTAGCTACTGCGTGTATTAAAATGAAAATGACTCCTGAAGAAGCAATTAACGCAGCTACTATTAATGGAGCTTATGCAATGGGTTTAGAAAAAGAAGTAGGATCGATTACTGTTGGTAAATTTGCTAATCTAATAATAACAAAACCTATAAATTCGTATGGGTTTATACCTTATGCATTTGGAACATCTCAAGTAGATAAAGTATATTTAAAAGGAAAAGAAATTCGGTAATTATAAATGATTTGAAAAACAATAAACTACAACAATTAAACGTAGAATACATTCCAGGACAAAAAACAAACTGGACGGGGAGATCATCTAACCCAAAATTAGATAATCAATATTGGTATCAATCTATTGTATTAAAAGATATTAATAACTTGAAAATTGATGATAGTATTGATATAGCTATAATAGGTTACGTTTGTGATGAAGGTGTTAGAAGAAATTTAGGAAGAGTAGGTGCAAAAGATGGAGCAAAAATACTTAGAGAGAGACTGGCAAAACTTCCTATTCATTATGAGGCAAAACTTATTGCAGATGTTGGAGATGTAGTTTGTGTAGAAGATGATATGGAAGCTTGCCAAAAAGGATTAGCAAACGGAATTACTAATTTACTTGAAAATAATATTTTTCCGATAGCCATAGGAGGTGGGCACGATATTGCTTATGGGCATTTTATGGGAATCCAAGAATTTGTAAAAAACATATCAAATAAAAAAATCGGAATTATAAACTTTGATGCACATTTTGATTTGCGAACTGTAGACAAGCAAAGTAATTCTGGAACTCCATTTAATCAAATTATTCAGAAATTAAAAGATGTAGATGAAACTTTAGAGTATTTTGTTGTTGGGATACAACAACAATCTAATACCAAAGAACTTTTTGATATAGCCCAACGAGAGAATGTAGATTACACTTTTAATGACGATTGCCAATCTATTTCAGATATTGAAGTTTTAAAAAATAAATTGACTTCATTTGTTTCAAAAGTTGATTATATTTATTTAACTATCGATATGGATTGTTTTTCTTCTGCATTTGCACCAGGTGTAAGTGCGCCATCTCCATTGGGATTAACACCTCAGGTTGTATTTGAAATACTAAACTTTTTACTTCAAACTAAAAAAATAATATCTTGTGATATAGCAGAATTAAATCCAGTAGTAGATTTTAATAATCACACTTCTAATTTAGTAGCAAGATTGGTAGATTTTATAGTAATGAATTATCCTGAAAAATAATTTATTTCTAAAATTAATTTGTTAAAATCATCGATAATTAAAACCTTGTTAGTTTAATTGTCGTAAGTAGAGAAAGAAAAATATAGAATAGTACTATGTTGACAATTTTGATACTTGCAATTTTTATTACCCTATCACTTATAGCACTTTTAATAGCAAACATTAATAGAGTAAAAGAAGCACGAATATATGGTGTGAAATTAGAAAAAAAGAACTTCTATTATTCACTAATTGCTAAAGTTTTTATTAAAGATTTACCTAATTAAAGATAAGTTTTAGTTTTAAGATTTTACATTAATGTATTTTCCAACAAAAACAGCAATGACAATAGCAAGATAAAATTGCCCTATAATATTCATTACTAAAGTAATAGCTTGAGCTTGAGGAGTGAGTGGTGTAATATCACCATATCCTACTGTTGTAACACTAATAAAGCTAAAATAATAAAAGATATACCCGGAATAATCTCCTCTAAAATGAAAAGACCCAGGGTCTATAAAAGCAATACCTTCAAAAAGAATTCCGCCAATAATGCCTAAATAAATAAAACCTAATATAGGGCCTAGTATAAATTGTAAGTTTATCTCCTTTATTTTTTTTAACTGCTGTAATAGCAAAATACAGAAGTATAAGAATAAAAGAAATGAAGAAGAAAGACGCAACGTTTTTATGATATTTGTGTTAGGATTTGAAAACTCTAACCAAATAAAAATTAAGGCAATAACTCCTAATATATAGGTTCTTAATCGAGTTTTTGCGTTAGATGCTATTAATGAACTTGCAAGAATTACTAGGGTATAATTTACAACTACCACTTGAGCAGGATACATACCAGAAAGACTAGTATGAATAGGGGTCAATAGAAAATTAAATACACTAATTAATGCAATTAAATATTTATAAGTACTTAATGTTTCTATTAACTTTTTTTTCATACACTTACTTTATAATATTAAAAACTTAACTTTCATTGTAGGCATTAATAACAGCTTGAGCTACTTTAGCAGCTATTTCATTATTTAAACTTTCAGGAATAATGCGCTCTCTGCTAGGTTGTGTTACACAATCTGCAATTGCAAAAGCTGCGGCAATTTTCATTCTTGGCGTAATACGTTTTGCTCTACAATCCAAAGCACCTCTAAAAATTCCTGGAAAAGCTAATACATTATTCACTTGATTAGGATAATCGCTTCTCCCAGTTGCAATAATTGCAGCACCACCTTCTAAAGCTTCTTCAGGAGTGATTTCTGGATCGGGATTTGCTAAAGCAAAAACTACAGGATCTTTAGCCATTGTTTTTATATCTGCAGCGGTTAAAATATTAGCTACGCTTACACCTATAAATACATCTGCATCTTTAATAGCATCTTTTAAAGTGCCTTCAATATTTTGAGGGTTAGAATAATTTAGTAGTTCTGTTTTTACAGGATTTAAATTTGCTCTGTTTTTATGAATGATACCTTTGCTGTCACAAACTAATATTTGTTTTACAGGAATACAAACATTAGGATCGATACTGATACAACGTAATAATCTAGAGATAGCAATTCCAGCAGCACCAGCACCATTAATTACAATTTTTAAATCAGATATATCTTTGCCCAATACTTTACAACTATTTAAAATACCAGCTAGAGCAACAATAGCAGTACCATGTTGGTCATCATGAAATACAGGGATGCCAATATCCTGTAATGCTGTTTCTATTTCAAAACTACGTGGAGCAGAAATATCTTCAAGGTTTACACCCCCAAAAACTGGAGCTATCCGTTTTACAGTTTCAATAATTTCTGAAGAAACGGTTGTATTTAAGCAAATAGGAAATGCATCAACATTAGCAAATTTTTTAAATAACATTGCTTTACCTTCCATAACAGGGATTGCTGCTTCTGGCCCAATATTACCTAAGCCTAATACTGCAGTACCGTCAGATACTACTGCAATAGTATTACCTTTAATTGTTAAATCGTAAGCTTTTTCAATATTCTCGGATATTTCTAAACAAGGTGCAGCAACTCCTGGAGAGTATACTCTTGAAAGATCATCTGAAGTATTTACATCTATTTTTGAAATTACTTCAATTTTTCCTTTATGCTCTGCATGAAGCTTCAGAGACTCTTTATAAAAGTCGTGTTTAGACATTCGTTATTTTTTTTATTATAAAAAATAGTAATTAATATATTTTTGAAGGCTGATTTAAATCTTGAATAGAATTAACATCAATTTGTAATTGATACCAATCTTCTACTCTAACAACTTTTCCATTAATTAAAGAAGGTTTTCCTATATAAGGAAGAATATCTTTATGAATTGGATTTCCTTTTTTATCAGTAATTAAATAATATTCAGAAATATTATTTTCATCATTAGTTGCTAAAACTGGGGGAATACCACCAGCAATACAAAGTGCAGCACAACTTCTGTGAATTTTCCCTTTCCCAGGTTTCATCACTCCAAAATAACATTTAGGATCGATGACCTCTCCCTTAAATTCCATATTATTAGCTACTTGTTCTACTTTTGGTAATCTATTAGGATTCGTTTTTTCAACTAATGAAATTTTTTCATCATTGGTAATCTGCAATAATGTTTTCCCATTGTAGTAGATAAGATTTCCTTCTATACTTAAGATGCTTCCAGATAGCTTAGGAGTTTTACTTCTTATTTTTTCTAGAAAAGGATTAGCGCTCGATTTACCAAAACCTAAAAGTAAAATATTTTTATAAGTATTTTCAGCTGTTTTAACTTTAAGCATTGGATAAGGCATTTCATGATATACCCCAGTAATTTTAGTACTTGTAGTTAACTCAAAAGTGCTATTTTTAAATGTGTTTTGTGTTAATGCAAAAATAGAAGCTATAGCAATCAATCCTAATAAACTAAAAACGACAAATAGCCTTGTTGTTTTCTTTGTTTTAGTAGACGTATTATCGAGATAGCCTACATAAAAATCATCTTCTTCATTTTTCATAAATTATATATTAAATAATTACAGGGTTAACTTCAGTTCCTTCAGCCATTGCTTCTGGATGTACATATATTTTATTGTTCTCAGTTTTTAAATTATAAGTAGCAATTTTTTCAGTAAAAGGAGGAGGAGATTGCCCATTATGAGGAAGGTATTGATAACCATGCCAAGGACAAGTTACACATCCATCGATCACTTTCCCTTCTCCTAATGGTCCACCTTGATGCTTACATACATTTGAAATTGCAGATAATTTATTATCATATTTAAAAACTGCTATTCGCTCGTTATTAACTATAAATATTTTTGCTCTATCTTCTGGAATTTCATCAATATCACAAACATATTCCCATCCATCTACAATATCTTCAGTCTTAGTTTTATCGGTTTTAGATTCTATTAAACTAGTTCTTATATGCAATCCTGCGATAATTATAAAACCTAAGCTTAACATAGAGATTGACCATAATGAAGGCTGTTGTTGTAAAGCTCCTAAAAACACATGTAAAATAACTAAGGTGTACGCTAAATATACCATCATATGTAAACGCTTCCACAATTTAGGCGATAGGTTCTTTAACCAAAAATCATGACTGGTAGATGCCATAATAAATAAGATGATTAATGCAAAAAAACCTAATACTTGAAATGGAAAATTGGTAAGCGAACCATAATCCATATTAGATGTAAATAAAGCATAGATTGGATTTACGTTTCCAAGAGAATGAAATTGGAAAATAGAAAACCCACCATGGATTAATGCAGCGAGAAACATACTTACTCCTAGATGTCTACGATTGTATAATAATGGTGAAAATCTAGAATTTAATCTAACCAAAGGACCAATTACTAATATTACGTGTAATAAAGCGATGGCTAACGTTCCAAATGCTCTTATAATTAATGTCTCAATACTAGTCTCAGGATTAGTAATTAAAGTAATGCCTATAAAGCATAATAGATAGATAAGCATCCCTAAAATAATCCATTTATCATAGATTTTTTTATTTCGGTTCCAAAGAACGGTTTGATAATTTACTCCCATTGTAATTTTAGATTAGAAATATCAATTTTTTTTATATCATCATAAATACGTAATCCCTTTATTGATCTATCAATATCAAAAGTGTAAATGCCTTTCTTATCTATAACTCCCAAGTAAATTTCTTTTCCAGAATCTGATGAAGTGCCATACACAATAGATGAAGCACTTTTTAAAGGTTTTTTAACCACAATGTTTAACATATTTAAAGATGTGTTTTTCCCTTGAACACTTATATGAAAACTATCATTATCTAAAATTGTATTTTGTACATTGTTTTTAGAAACAATTTTTAAATCACTATCTGTAAATAATGGTTCTTTGATACTTTTTATAGAAAAAACAATTAATACAGGTATAGCAATAATTAATATTATCCATATAATTTTATGTACTTTTCTTAAATCTGAAGTCATAATTATGTTTTTAGTTTACGAATTCGAATTATCTTGATAAGAAGAACAGGCCATAAACCAATAGCTCCTGGAGTTAAAAGTAAACGTACAGTCCATTTGCTTTCTGCTATTAATTCGTCTAACAAAAAAGAACCTTTTACAAAAAAATAAATGCCGAATAAAACTCCAATTCCAAAATATAAGCCTAAAAGTGTTACTACAATTTGAATAACTGTTTCCATTTATATAAGATTTACATCTGTAATTATTTCTAACAATGCAGGTCCGTTATGTGCTTTTAATTGCTCCATTGCCGGAATCAATTCATCAAGCTTTTCAACACGTATCCCTAAAGCACCACAATTTTCTGCAAAAGCAGCAAAACTTGGATTTTTAAGAGATGTTTGCCAAACATCAACTTCTGCTGCACGTTGTTCTTTAGAAATTTTTCCTAATTCAGAATTATTAAGAACAATATGTTTAATATTCATATTATACTTTACTAAAGTCGTAATTTCTGCTAAATACTGCCCTAAACCTCCATCTCCAGAAACAGACCATATAGGACGCTCATGACCTTGAGCTGCCCATGCTCCAATAGCTGCAGGTAAGGCAAAACCTATAGAGCCCAAATATCCAGACATTAAAACAGATTGATTTTTTGGCTCAAAATACCTTCCAAACGAATACGTGTTATTTCCAACATCTACCGCTATTACAGCATTTTCAGGAGTGATTTTATTCATAGCATCAAATACTGCAATAGAACTTAAAGCATTACCACAATCTTTTAATCTGCTTTCTTTTTCTTCTTTCCAGTAACTCCATCGTTCGACAATTTCATCACGTTGATTTATAGCATTTGTTTTTCCTTGTGTTTGTTCTTTAATAAGTTTAAGCGTTTCCGAAATTTCACCCCAAAGTGCTACATCTACTTTGTGAAACTTACTTAATGCCATTGCATCAAAATCAACTTGAATTATAGGTTTCTTTGGTGTAATCCCTGTATGGTTAGAGAAAGATGCTCCAAATACAAGTAATACATCAGATTCGTTCATAAACCAAGACGCTATTGGTGTTCCGCTTCGCCCTAAAACACCGCAACCTAAAGGATGATTATCAGGAATAAGCCCTTTTCCTTTAAAAGTTGTAATTACTGGGCAATTAAGACTTTCAGCATAAGCAATAATAGATTCCATTTGAAAACGTGCTCCATGCCCAACAATAATTACAGGCCTTTTTGCCTCTTTAAGCAAAGCAACTGCCTTTTCAGTCATCTCTTTGGGAGGTGTAATATTAAATGGAGTAATTCTATTTTCTGGTGTTTGTGGTTTTTCGTGTTCAGGCTTTTTTGTGAAGGCGACTTCGTCCGGAAACGTTAAATGAGTAACATCTCTTTTTATAAGTGCATTTTTAATAGCTAAAGACATTAGCTCACTATGATTTGAATTTAAATGCACGGCGTGATTAAATTCTGCAACACTTTCAAAAGCTTTGACTAAATCAACTTCTTGAAAAGCACCAGTACCAACTACTTGTGTATTTATTTGACCAGATAGCGCCAAAAGTGGTACGCGATCTACTTTTGCATCCCACATTCCTGTAAACATATTCGTAGCACCTGGGCCTGCAATACCAAAACAAGCAGCAGGTTTCCCTGTAAGTTTTGCATATCCAGAAGCAGCAAAAGCAGCAGCGCCTTCATGTCTGATTCCAAAATATTTAAGTTTCCCTTGTTTTTCTTGTCTGCGCATTGCATCAGCGACACCAAGGTTTGAGTGCCCTACCATTCCAAAAACAGTATTCACGCCCCAATTTACCATCGTCTCTACCATAACATCAGAAATAGTTTCTTCATGAGGTACTTCTTCTTCAATACCAACAAAAACTGACCCCTCTTCTTCTTTTACAGGGAATGTATCGATACCATCATCATATCCACCTGGTGGTAAACCAGTACAAGGGTCGAAATCCCAACCGTGCCAAGGGCAGCGTAATAATCCATTTTCTATAGATCCTTCTCCTAAAGGCCCTCCTTGATGCGGACATTTATTATCTAATGCAGAAAATTTACCTTTATAATGTGTTAAGCAAATCCCCTTATGATCTGCTGTTACTGTTTTTACTCTACCTTCAGGTAATTCACTTTTGTTTAATAATACTTTGTGCCAAACTAGTTTTTTAGTACTCATATGTTATTTAGTATGTTGATTCGTTAAATTGATCTTGCCTTATTTTTACGGCTCTTACAGAATATTTAATAAGGTAAGATATAGAAATAAATGTAGATAAGACTCCTACAAGCATTAATGCAATGCCAATGTTTTGTGAAATATCATAGAAATTCTGAATTCCAAAAAGTATGCCTGCTGCAACTAGAGTTGCAGCACCTACATATAAACCTACCAAACCTTTATTTAATAGATGTAATTGCTTTAATTTTCTAGTTGTTATAGAGTCATTACATTTTTTAAGTTGTATCCGTTCTGCAATTTCATTACTTAACGCAATTAAAAGATTAGATGTAGATAAGATTAACAGACCAATTCCTGGTAAAATTGTAATGGGAACATACCAATTTTCCATAATTTAATTTAATAATTTTTTTATAACTTTTTCTACACTTAAACCCTGTGCTATAATTGAAAATACAACTATTACATAAGTAGCATATAAAATAATATCTTTTATATCTCCTTCAGGTAATGTTAATGCTAATGCAATTGAAATACCTCCCCTTAACCCAGCCCAGGTTAATATAATCCGCTCTTTATTGTTTGCTTTATGTGATTTTTTAAGTAAAAAATTAGATAAAAGAATTGCGATGTACCTTGAAAAAAGCACAATGAAAATTGAAATTATCCCTAATATTAGATGATTAAAATTAAAATCAAGTGCAATAATTTCTATTCCTATAAGAACAAAAAGCACAGCATTAAAAATTTCATCCAAGACTTTCCAAAAGATATTCATATGAGTTTTAAGATCATCTGGAATTTCTTTTGAATGAAGACTGTGGCCAATAATAAGCCCCGCAACAACCATGGCTATAGCACCAGAAACACCAATAAAATCAGATAGCCAATAACCACCTAATACAATGGCTAAAGAAATATGAACAGCTATTATTGGTTGATCAATTATTCCTCGTATACAACGTTTTCCTATAAACCCTAAAACAAACCCCATTAGCAATCCTCCGCCTGCTTCTAAAGCAAACTCTTTTGCTATATGAGTAATTTCGAATTCGTGGGCCATTGTTGCTAAAGAGAATAGAGATAAAAATACGACAATACCTACACCGTCATTAAACAATGATTCTCCTACAATTTTTATTTCCATATGTTTTGGGGCACCAGCTTTTTTTAATAAAGCTAGTACTGCTACAGGGTCTGTTGGTGAAATTAAAGAACCAAAAACTAAACAATACAAATAATCTATAGGTAAACCTATAGCATTTGTAGTATAAAAGAATATGCTGCCAATTAAAAATGTGGATACAAGTACACCAAAAGTAGCATAGATAATTACAGAGCCTTTTTCTTTAAGCAAACCATGTAAATTAACATGAATAGATCCTGCAAAAAGAAGGATGCCTAATAAAAAATCGAATAAAATAGTTTTAAAATCTATTTGTCTAACCGTGTGTGTGAGTTCTGTAAAATAGCTTTCATCAATAAAATAAACCGAGGCAAATAGTAATGATGCTGCAATAGATAGAATCATTATGCCAATAGTTTCAGGAAGCTTTAAAAATTTATAATTGAGATAACTTAACAGCCCCGCAAGTGCGGTAATACCTATAAATATGTCGAACATTATAATGATGGTTTTGTGTAATTATTAATTGCATTTTCGTAAAAGTTAATAGCTATTTCTTTATTGATTCCAGTAATTGGTAGTGCAATACCTTTCCATTCGTTATTATAATAACGACCGTATTTAATTTCCTTTGTGTTAGATAACTCTATATTATCATGACCTTTATAACCACTAACATATAAATAAAAATCATTTATCATATTGTCAGGGATAGCCATGCCAACACCGATACCAATACCATTAGAATCAACAAAGAAAGAGCCAGTATCAAAATGATGAGGCCAAATTCTAATATCTGTTATAAGATTATAGTTTTTTAAGGTAAATTCTATCGCTTGCTGAGCAAGAGTTCTGTAACTAATTAAAACATCCAGCTCATTACGGTTTTTTAATTCAAATACGTAATCATCAGTTATTGCTTTGTATGGCAAATCATAATGCAACTTATATGCATATGGGATTGTAATTCCATGTTCTTCACTAGTTTTACTAATCCATTCTACAATATTTTTATGAGTTTTTTTGTGTAACGAAAAATGATTAGTCACAGTATTATTTACTAACCATTCTAAAGAAAAAGAATTATAGTTTAGCGATAAAACATCTCCAGTACTGTTTAATGGATGTGTTTGCAGAGAAGCTAAATTACTTACCCACCCCAAATTAGTATGACTGTCGTCATCTCTCTTTTCTATAAAACTAATTCCAGCAGTAGCTAGATATTGAGCTGCTAAATGCATTTGTATTTTCATTAGTTGAGTAAGTTTTAGTTTCTTTTTAACAATACTTCTTTTTTAATTCAAATTTCTATTAGGTTTATTTAATAAAAATAAGACTAGCAATTTAAGTTTACGATCTAAATACCTGCATAATTTATTCCTGTTAATTTATGCATATCTGTATTAAAAGTTGATAAGTCATTATGATTAAATTTTGAAATATCATCATATCCACAAGCTCTTGCTACAACTTTTATGAGGTTATTTGTAGCGTCAAAATAATTGTGTAATTGCTTTGCGGATTCGTTAATAATAATACGACTACGTAATGATTCTTTTTGTGTAGCTATACCAACAGGGCAATTATTAGATCCGCATGCCCGCATACCTAAACAACCAATAGCTTGCAAAGCAGAATTAGAAACAGCAATAGCATCAGCACCAAGCATCATAGCTTTGGCAAAATCTTCTGCAACGCGTAAACCTCCTGTAATTACTAAAGTAACATCTGTAGCGCCAACTTTATCCATATATTTTCTTGCTCTTGCCAAAGCCGGAATTGTTGGTACATTAATATGATCTCTTAAAATGGTTGGAGCAGAACCTGTTCCGCCACCACGGCCATCAAGGATAATATAATCGACACCAACATCTAAGGCAAATTGAATATCTTTTTCAATATGACTCGCTGCTATTTTAAAACCAATAGGTATTCCTCCTGTACGTTCTCTTACTTTATCTGCAAAGTCCTTAAAATCTTGAACAGTATGAAAATTTGGGTTTGCTGCTGGAGAAATAGCTGTTTCACCTTCTTTAAGCCCACGAACTTGAGCAATTTCTGCACTTACTTTTGATCCTGGTAAATGACCTCCAGTTCCAGTTTTAGCACCTTGACCAGCTTTAAAATGAAACGCTTGTACATTATCAAGTTTATCCCATGTAAATCCAAATTGCGCAGAAGCTAGTTCGTAAAAATATTTTGAATTGTTAGATTGTTCTTCAGGAAGCATACCACCTTCACCAGAACAAATTCCTGTTCCTGCTAGCTCAGCACCTTTTGATAAAGCAATTTTTGCTTCACGAGATAAGGCTCCAAAACTCATGTCACTTACAAAAAGTGGAATATCTAACTCTAATGGCTTCTTAGCATTAGGACCAATGATCACTTTAGTAACAACATCTTCTTCATCTAATAAGGGTCTTGAAGCTAATTGTGCTGGTAAAAACTGAATATCATTCCAATTTGGAAGTGTATTTCTGTCGACCCCCATAGATGCTGAAAACCCATGATGACCAATGTTTTTTAATCCATTTTGAGCTAACTCTTTTATATAATTAGTATAGGGTTCAGTATCTTCAGGATGAGTATCGGCATAAGCACCTAAATATTGATCACGATTAAATGGCTGTGGATGGTTTTCTAAATAGGCATCAATTTCAAATTCATCTACAAAAAGATCATTTCCTTCTATTTTAGTAGAAAACTTATGGAGTACTTCTTTATTATTATATTCTGAAACTCCAGAATCTACACGATAATCCCAACCGTGAACACCACAAATAAGATTATGTCCATCTATATACCCATCAGACATTAAAGCTCCTCTGTGAAGGCATCTCCCATATAAAACAGAAATATCCTCATCAAATTTTACAACAACAAGATCAAGTCCGTTAACTAGAGCATGTACAGGCTTTTTGTTTTCTAATTCTGAGATTTTTACAATGGCTATTGGTTTTTTCATAATGGATATTTCTGATTTTTAAAGTTTTTATATGTTGTTTTGCACTATTAGAATTGTGTTCTATCTAATAGTGTTTTTAATTTTTAGTTGCTATAATATGCTTTACATCATATTTAATTAGTTCGTTTTTACGCATGGTACTTAACACGTTACTTACTGTCTGCCTTGAAGTATTTGTGAGATTTGCGATATCCTTATGAGTTAATAAATTTTTTGCGACTAATACTCCATTTTCATTTTCTTCACCAAACTCGTTTAGATAATCGATTATAAATTCTTTAATGCGTGTATTACTATCTTTATATAATAAATCGTGAAGCCTTCGTTCTAATTTTTTTATTCGTGTTCCATAGATTTTGAGAACACCATTTTTTAAAGATTTATGTTTTTCCATAATCCGTTCCATACGATCAGACTCTATAAAACAAACAATACAATCTTCTAAAGCAATGGCTTGCTCTTGAGCAGCAGCTTCTTTATCATAAAGTGAGAGTTCTCCAAAAATATGTCCTTTTTTTACAATATATTTTACATTTTGGCTTACAGTATCAACAATTTTAACAGAACCTTTTTTAAGAAAGAAAATGCTTTTTTCATCTTTATTGAGCAGGTGTATTGTTTTACCTTTTTCAATATTATCCATTTCTAAAATTTCGCACATACGCATCATAGTTAACCTTCCTAATTTATTAAAAAGATTGAAACCTTCTAAAAACCAATACTTCGTGAATGTGTTCAAAATATAAATTGTATTAAAGGGTTACTCAAAAATATAGAATTCGGATGATAAAAAATATTGAAAAAAAGCCAATACTTACTCTACACGACAATATGATGTATATAAACCTATATTTTTAAACGAATTCCAGTTTTTAAAAACAAACTAGATTCGTTATTTATAGTAAAAAGATTATCTCTATTATTTGTCCTTAATCTTATATTATTAGTAAATGTATATGCAGCTTGCGCAAAAAATTCAAGATGATTTATGATATGATACTCATACTGAAGCCCACCTAAAATAGTAGAAACATTAAGTATTCTTGCTATATCGTTTTGTCCGTCAATAGAAATGCCGTTTTGCAAATTTGCCGTAAACCCATCTAATTCTGTCGAGAGTTTAAATCGATGTTTTGAAGATAAATGGTATTGTAAATTGGTTTTTGGAATCCCTAAATTATAAGACCACTTTTTATGAAACTTTTTGTAATAACTTATAAATGGTAAAGGGAAAAAGTAACCTCTATTTTGTGAGTAAGTAACTCCTAAAATTAATCGATCTTTTTTATCGTTTTCAAATTCACGTTCTCTTATAAATACAACATCAGCAGAAATCACTAGATCTTCAAAAGACAAATTATTAGCGGTTAAATTTGTACTAAAACCTGGTTTAACTCTAACACCAAGTCTCCAATTATTTTTTAAAGGTTTTGTATAGCCTAAAGTAAGATCTAATGATTGAAAATCGTTAATTAATTCTTTGTCAAAAGAAGGATTCTCACGATTTATAATTAATTGAACATTACTATAATCTAAGCCTAATAAAAGATATTCTCCTTCTTTTTTTAATTTAATAGGAACATTAAATAAACCTCTTGATTTTGTATATTCTACTTTGGAGTTGTTTTCTGGGATAATAGTGAAATCTAATCGAGCTAAATCACTTAATTGTGCATTACTAGTAGTAAAAAGCATTAAAAACAAAAGTGTTACTGTAACCTTGTTCAATATAAACGAGAATTTAATGCCTTGATGATTTTTTAAAGTTTTCAGATATATGTGTTTTATAAAGTTTCTAAATTTAGAAATATTATTCATAATATGTTTTCATTTAACATTTAAAAAGCAATTCCTAAGAGAAAATTAAAATAACTTCTTATGTTCTCTTCAAATATTATAGTAATATAAACTATAGAAAAAGCACTTGTTGCTGCTTAAATCATTTTAAATTAGTTGATTAGATCGCCTGAAACACTATTTTTAATCATGTTTACTATAATTAAACTTAATTATAATCATAAAATAATTTCCAAAGTAATACGAAAAACAGTGTAATAACATCATGAACAAAAGAGTATCTTTGTCGCCAAATAAGATAAAATGCATAAAGCAGGCTTTGTAAATATTATAGGAAACCCTAATGTAGGGAAATCTACATTAATGAATGCGTTTATTGGTGAAAAATTATCAATAATTACATCTAAAGCGCAGACGACGCGCCATCGTATCTTAGGAATTGTTAATGGGGATGATTTTCAAGTTATTTTATCTGATACTCCAGGAATTATTAAACCAGCTTATGAATTACAAGAATCGATGATGGATTTTGTAAAATCTGCTTTTGATGATGCTGATGTATTGGTCTATATGGTTGAGATTGGAGAAAAAGAATTAAAAGATGAAGCTTTTTTTAATAAAATTAAAAATGCTAAAATCCCAGTCTTATTATTGTTAAATAAAATTGATAATTCTAATCAAGAGCAGTTAGAAGAACAATCACAATTATGGCAAGAAAAAGTTCCTAACGCAGAATTTTTTCCAATATCTGCTTTAGAAGGATTTCAGATAAAAGAAGTGTTTAATCGTATTATAGAGCTATTACCAGAATCACCACCTTTTTATCCTAAAGATCAACTTACTGATAAACCGGAACGTTTTTTTGTTAACGAAACTATTAGAGAAAAAATACTGTTGTATTACAAAAAAGAAATTCCTTATGCTGTTGAAATTGATACGGAAGAATTTTTTGAAGAAGAAGATATTATTCGAATGCGTTCAGTAATTATGGTTGAGAGAGAAACTCAAAAAGGAATTATAATTGGACATAAAGGAAGTGCCTTAAAACGTGTTGGTATTGAAGCTAGAAAAGATTTAGAGAAATTCTTTGGAAAGCAAGTGCATTTAGAGTTATATGTAAAAGTTAATAAAAACTGGCGATCAAATTCTAAACAGCTAAAACGTTTTGGATATAATCAATAACTTCTTTAGAGCACAAAACTAACAAACCGATATACAATAACTATAAACTAAATACTTAATAGTATCTTTGCAGCCGCTTACAGGATATGTAATGCAAATTAAATCTTAAGATATGAGTAATATAGTTGCCATTGTAGGACGCCCAAATGTTGGTAAGTCTACTTTTTTTAATCGCCTTATACAACGTAGAGAAGCTATAGTTGATGCTGTAAGTGGTGTTACTAGAGATCGTCATTATGGTAAAAGTGATTGGAATGGTAGAGAATTTTCTCTTATTGATACTGGAGGTTATGTGGTTGGTAGTGATGATATTTTTGAAGCTGAAATCGATAAACAAGTTGAATTGGCTATTGATGAGGCAGATGCCATTATTTTTATGGTTAATGTTGAGGATGGAGTTACAGGGATGGATGAAGATGTAGCTAATTTACTTCGAAAAGTAAATAAACCTGTTTTTTTAGTTGTAAATAAAGTAGATAACGGACAACGAGCTCAAGATGCTGTAGAGTTTTACGCCCTGGGATTAGGTGAATATTATACAATTGCGAGTATAAATGGTAGTGGTACTGGTGATTTATTAGATGCTATTGTAGAAGCACTACCAGAAAAAGAAGAAGTAGTTCAAGAAGAATTGCCTCGTTTTGCTGTAGTTGGTCGTCCTAATGCAGGAAAATCATCATTTATAAATGCGTTAATAGGAGAGGACAGATATATTGTTACAGATATTGCTGGTACTACAAGAGATTCGATTGATACAAAATATAATCGTTTTGGGTTTGAATTTAATTTGGTAGATACAGCAGGAATACGACGAAAAGCTAAAGTAAAAGAAGATTTAGAATTTTATTCTGTAATGCGCAGTGTTCGTGCTATTGAACATAGTGATGTGTGTTTATTAGTGGTAGATGCAACGAGAGGGTTTGATGGTCAAGTACAAAATATTTTTTGGTTAGCAGAACGTAATCGAAAAGGTGTTGTGATCTTAGTTAATAAATGGGATTTAGTAGAGAATAAAGGAAACAACACGATGAAAGAATTCGAAAAATATATCCGAAAACAGATAGAACCTTTTACAGATGTTCCTATTGTATTCATTTCTACTTTAACAAAACAGCGTATATTTAAAGCTATTGAAACAGCTGTAGATGTTTATAAAAACAGAACAAAACGTATTAAAACAAGTGTGTTAAATGATGTTTTATTACCAATAATAGAGAATTATCCTCCACCAGCAAATAAAGGTAAATTTGTTAAAATTAAATATATAATGCAATTACCAACACCACAACCGCAATTTGCATTTTTCTGTAATTTACCTCAATATGTAAAAGAACCTTATAAACGTTTTTTAGAAAATAAATTACGTGATCATTTTAATTTTAACGGAGTGCCTGTAAGTGTGTATATGCGTAAGAAGTAATTTATAAATTATTTTTAAAACTTTCTTTTAAGGGTTTTTTTTGTTTTTGGTGTCAATCTACTAAAGATTGCCTATATGATGAATAAAAACTATTTAAAAAAACGTTTAAAATATATTTTGTTGTATATATTTTGTTCAATTTTTTTCTTTGTTTCTTCACAAGATGATAATTTGAAAATAGATCAATTTGTAAATAGTTTTCATGAACTTTCAAACAGAAAAACCCCTAATCAAATATACCTTCAAACTAGTAAAGATATTTATGAAACAGGGGAGGATATGTGGTTTAAAGCCTATGTGTTAGACTCAAGATATTTTACCCCTTCAAACCTAGATAAAATATTATATACGCAATTATTAGAAGAAGATACCAATAAAATTGTTTGGCAAGAAAAATATGAAATAGAAAATGGGTTTACAAATGGCCATATTTATGTTAACGATTCTCTAACTTCTGGAAATTATTTGTTATCAGTATACACATCCCATTCATTCTATAAAAACACTAAAAAGTTTTATGATACACGTAGAATTATTATTAAGCGGAATATTGATTCTAAAATTATAGTAAAGAATAGTTTTAATAAAAAGAATTATAAAAAAGGAGATACACTTCAATTAAGTTTAGAAATATTATCAAAACAAGAAGATAATCTTTATAGAGCTAAAATAGATGCTGAATTATGGTCAAACGGAGAAGAAGTTAATCATGTAATAGAAAGATCAAATAAGAGAGGGAAAGCATTAGTTAATTTTATTCTAAAAAAAGAAATTGTCAACTCTAAGATCAAACTAAAAGTTGTACATAAAGATAAAGAAGAATATATAAATTTATTAATTCCATATAATGAAGATGAGAATATCCAGTTTGATGTTTTTCCTGAAGGAGGTAATTTAATTTCAGGACTAGAAAATAATTTAGCATTTAAAGCAGTTAATGAAAAAGGTTTGCCAATAGATGTTAAAGGGATACTCTATGAAAACAATAAACCGTTATTAGAACTAAATAGTGAACATTATGGAATGGGAGTATTTAATTTTACACCTAAGGTAGGACATTCTTATCATATTCAATTAAAAAACTATTCAAAAGATACGATTTATTCTCTACCTGATATAAAAGAAAAAGGTATACAAATACAATTAAAAGAAAGGAATAAAGATTATTTAATATTTGATATTTCTAATAATTTAGAAAAACCAATACAAAAAATATATACTCGAGTTCAAGTAAGAGGAGTCGTATATAATATTTCACCTATGCTGCTTAAAGAAAAATTAAGAGCTAAAATACCATTAAAAGATTTACCTCAAGGTATAGCTGAAGTTACCATATTTAATGAGAATCTCTTGCCAATTGCTGAAAGGTTGGTTTACGTAAATCAAGATAAAAAATTGAATATAGAAGTAACACCAAGAGAAGGGTTGTATGAAAAAAGAGAGAAAATTATTTTAAAGATAAAAGTGAAAGATGATAATGATAATCCTATTCAAGGAAATTTTGGATTAAGTGTTTTTGATAAAATTTATGAAGATGAGAATAATAAAATAAACATATTAACTTACAGTTATTTAAGAACTCAATTAAAAGGTAAAATATATAATCCATCTTTTTATTTTGATGAAAAAAATAAGAATAGAGAAAAGATGTTAGATTTATTAATGTTAACTCAAGGGTGGCGTGCTTATGTGTGGAGTGAAAGTCAATTAGAAGGATTAGATGATAGTATTGATGAGTACAAAAAAGTTGTTTTTAATAAATTAAAAGGAAAGATTATTATTAAAGGAAAAGAATATCAAGAAGAGCAATTTTCACTTTTAATTTATGATCCTGTAAATGAGAGTACATCTGATTTCATTTTTTTAAATGATAAAAATGAATTTCGATTAGAGAATCAACAACTAAAGGATGCTAAAGGAGGTTATGTTTACATAAAGCCGTTAAGCTCTAAAGCAGGATCGAATGATTACAATAAAAAATTTAAATATAAAGTGAAACTAGAATACCCTTTCCAAAATATTAATAAGAATATTAGTAATGCAGAAATATTATACCCGATATTGCAAATAAAAACAGATAAAAAAATAAAACTAAAGCCATTTAAAATAACATCAAATACATTAGTTAACGAAGAGGTTTTGCTAAAAGGAGATAATGAAATTTATAGGAATAAATATCTCGGAAAATTAGATAGTCTAGCTTCTGTTTCAACAGATTACGTCTGCAGATATAATATATTCAATTGTGTAAATCATCCTAAAGGAACGCGTGGAACTAGAAAAGCTGAAATAGGTGAAACATATCACCTTAATAACGGAGGGTTGGTGAAATATTCAGGGTCAAAATCAAAATTTACAGAAGAAGATCTTTTGAGAAAATTTAACCTTACTCAAGTAAAAGGATATTATAAAACTAGGGAATTTTATCAACCTAATTATGATAAAGAAAGCGATCCTTTTCCAGATTCTAGAAATACATTATTATGGAAGCCAGATATTATTACTGATGAGAAAGGTGAAGCTGTCGTTAGTTTTTTCTGTTCAGATGTTAATGCTAAATTTATTGGAAATATAGAGGGGATAGATAATAATGGATTATTAGGGTCTAAAAGCTTTGAATTTGTTGTAAAAAAATAGTGGATATGAAAAGTCAAGCTATGAAGTGTTTTACTGTAATTGTATTTTTATTTTCCCAAGCTTTTATCTTTTCTCAGGATTGTGAAATTCCTTTTGAAGAAGATGGGTGGATTATTTTAGAGGTTACTGTAAACGATAGCTCAGAAAAGTTGAGATTTGTTTTCGATACAGGATTTGGTTCACCTGCAATTGATAAATCTATAGCAGATAAGTTAGGAATTAAACCTAAATATATAATGCCCAACATGGGTGTAAGTGGAGCTGCAGTTTTTGGTGTAGCAAGCAAACAAAAAATTAATTTTGAAGATTTTTCTTTAAAACGTTTAGATTTTACAATTGCTGATTTATCTCATATAAAATTATCGCCAGATGATGAGCCTATTCAAGGTATATTAGGTTATAGCCTTAT
This sequence comes from Flavobacteriaceae bacterium, assembly GCA_003443635.1. Classification (NCBI taxonomy): domain Bacteria; kingdom Pseudomonadati; phylum Bacteroidota; class Flavobacteriia; order Flavobacteriales; family Flavobacteriaceae; species Flavobacteriaceae bacterium. The sequence continues at coordinate 1,013,902 of CP031964.1, forward strand.
TTCTAAATTTGTAACACAAATAGATTTTAAATCAAGAAGTATAAAACTATATGAAAAAATTAAAGATATTAATGATTTAAATACCTATACTAAACATCATATAGGCTTTGATAGAACTTCACCTGTAATACCTGTGAAGTTTACTTTAGAAAGAGGTAAAGAGATTAGCGGAAATTTTATATTCGACACAGGGAATATAGGTACTTTAGATTTATCTAGCCCTTTTGTTGATAAACATAATTTGGTCGAAGAAATAAAAGAGATAAGGGTTGGCTCAAGTCTAGGATTTACAGGACATGAGTCTAAAATCTTAAGAGGTAAAGTAAAATCGATTAATTTTAATAATATTGTATTTGATGATGTTACTATTACCTTGTCTAGAGCTAAAAAAGGAGTATTATCTCAAAATATCACTGATGGTCTTTTAGGAGTTGATATCCTTTATAAATTTCATATAATTTTAGATTATAAAAATAATGCGATTTACTTAAAACCTAAAGCTTCTATAAACCAACCAGTCAAATTGAATTAAAATAAATGTTTTATATGAAAAAAGCATTACCAACCACCAGAAGCACCACCGCCGCCAAAACTACCGCCACCAAATCCTCCTCCAAAACCGCCTCCAGAGAACCCTCCTCCTGAACTTCCTCCAAAACCGCCAAACCCTCCAGAGCTGCGTCTGTAACCTCCACGACCAGAATTACTGAGAATAATAGTGTCTATAATATCAACTACTGTGTCTCGTTTTCGGCTACCTCCATTTCTGCCGCCTCCACCTCTGCGATTTTTTGAAATAGCAATAAGAAATACAATAAAAACAACAAATAGAAATATAATAACACCAAAAGGAAATTCATCAGAATTACTTTTTCTAGTACCTTGATACTCACCTGTCATAACTTCAAAAATAGCATCCACACCTCGATTTAAACCACCATAATAATCGTTTTGTTTAAAAAAAGGAATGATGTCACGCTCTATAATACGCCTAGACATTGCATCTGTAACCAAATGTTCAATACCTTTTCCAGTATTTATAGCAATTCTTCTGTCATTTCTAGCTAATAATATTAAAATACCATTATCTTCTTTTTCTTGACCAATCCCCCATTTTTCACCCCAAGTAGCTCCTAAATAAGTTATGTTTTCTCCTTCAGTAGAATTAATAATAGCGATTACAATTTGTGTAGAAGTAGTGTCAGAATATTTTATGAGCTTTTGTTCTAAAGTGTTTTTTTCTGAGATAGAAAGCAATTTAATATAATCATAAACACTAGTTTGGAGTTTTGGTTGTTCAGGAATCTCAAATTGTGCATAAGTTTGGGTAAAACTTAAGCTTATAAATAACGTAATAAGACCGATTATGTATTTATGTTTCAGCATTATTTAGTTGAAAGAGATCTCGTTGGGTAATTCATCTTCATTTATGCCTGTAACTGGAAAGTATTTTTTTAATTGTATACCAGCAGTTTCTATACCTGTAACTAAACCTTGTTTGAAGTTTTTATTTTTAAAGTGATCTTCTATACTTTTTTTAGTGGTATTCCAGAAATCTGAAGAAACAACATCATTAATCCCTTTATCACCATAAATTACAAACGCTTTTTCTTCTACAGCAACGTAAATTAATACACCATTACGAAGTTTAGTATTGTGCATTTTTAAGATAGAGAATACTTCCAAAGCACGTTTATTTAAAGTATTGTTAGAAGTTTTTTCGATATGTACACGAATTTCTCCCGACGTGTTTTTTTCAGCCAAACGTATAGCCTCAATCACTTCTTGTTCTTCAGAAGCTGTTAAAAAATCTTCTACAGTAGTAGGCATAATCTTATTTGAAGTCAAATTCTACATCTGGCGCTTTCTCACTACCTTCTTCTGCTTTAAAGTACTCCATTCCATCAAATCCTAAAAGACCAGTAATAAGCTTATTAGGTATTTTTTTTACATACTTGTTATAAGGTTCTACAGCTTCATTAAAGCGATCTCTGGCAATATTAATACGATTCTCTGTACCTTCTAATTGCGATTGTAATTCCAAAAAATTTGTATTGGATTTTAAATCTGGATAACGCTCGACAGTTACTAATAAACGTGATAGAGCACTGCTTAAACCACTTTGGGCTTGGTTAAATTGTGCTAATTGTTCTGGAGTAATGTTAGAAGGGTCAATATTTACAGCAGTTGCTTTGGCTCTTGCACTAATAACTGACTCTAATGTACTTTTTTCAAAATCTGCAGATCCTTGAACCGTTTTTACTAAATTACCTATAAGGTCGTTCCTACGTTGATAACTACTTTCGACATCTCCCCATGTTTTTGTTGCGCTCTCTTTTAAATCTAAAGCAGAGTTGTTTACTCTTGTTCCCCATAATGCAATGAGTATTACAATTACTATAGGTACAATCCATTTTTTCATAATAGCTGGTTTTATAGGTTGGTTTTTAATTGTATAAGCTGATTTTTTACACCTTCTAGCTTGCTAATAATTTCAAAATTATGAAGTGATTTTTTCTTTTCTTCCTTTAAATGAATTTTTGCACCTTCAAGTGTAAAACCACGTTCTTTAACTAGATGATAAATAAATTTTAAGTTCTTAATATCTTCAGGTGTAAATTTTCGATTACCCTTAGCATTCTTTTTGGGTTTTAAAATATCAAATTCTTTTTCCCAAAATCGCAGTAAAGATGTATTGACGTTAAAAGCCTTGGCAACTTCGCCAATACTGTAATATAACTTTTCTGGGAGATTAATATGCATTAGTCTAAAGATTGATTTTCTAATGAAGCTTTCTCTAATAATTTTGCAAATTCATCTGCTGATAGGTTTCCATAATAAAAATTAATAGGATTAATCCTGACTTTATCTTTAAAAATCTCGTAGTGAAGATGTGGCGCTTGCGAACGCCCAGTACTACCTACAAAACCTATAACATCTCCTCGCTTAACCTTCTGATTTCTTTTAACATTATACTTGTATAAATGTGCATATAGACTTACGTAACCATAACCGTGATCAATCCTGATATGCTTTCCATAACCAGTAGCACCAGCATCTGCTCTTTTAACAATACCATCTCCAGTAGCATAAACAGGAGTGCCTCTTGGTGCTGTAAAATCCATTCCGTGATGAAATTTCCTAACTTTAGTAAATGGATCGGATCGATAACCATAACCAGATGCGATTCGAGTTAACTCTTCGTTAGTAACAGGTTGGATTGCGGGAATAGTTTCTAGAAACTTCTCTTTATCTTCTGCTAATACAGCAATTTCGTCAAGAGATTTAGATTGTACAACAATTTGCTTTTGAATAATATCTAAACGTTTGTTAGACTCTATAATTAATTGGGAGTTATCGTATCCTTCAAATTTTTTATAGCGATTAATACCTCCAAAACCAGCACGCCTTTGTTCTTTCGGAATTGGATTGGCTTCAAAATATAATCTGTAAATTGTATTGTCCCTTTCCTCAATATTAGCCAAAACAATTTCGGTCTCGTCTAATTTTTTATTGAGTAACTCAAACTGGAGTTTTACATTTTGCAATTCCCTTGTTAAAGCTTTTTCTTTTGGAGATTCAAAATATTGTCCAGCAATAAAAATAAATAAAAACCCAAATAAAGCAGATCCTAATAAAAACATAGAAATATACTTGAAAGTAGTTCGTTTTTTACGAACAACTCTTCGGTATGATAAAGTTTCAGAATCGTAATAATATTTTACCTTAGACATAAGTTAAAAAATTCTATTTTTGCGAATAAATTCTACTCAAAACGAACTAGAATTAATCGACGATAATTAACAAATATAGAAATTGTTTCATATTTAAAACAATTTAAAAAAATAAGCTTATAAAAAGCGTACAAATATAACGAGTAAATAAGATAGTTATTTGTTGTTTTTGTGGTGTTTAAGTAAGTTTTAAATCAAATTTAACAAATGAAGTCTCAGGAAATACGAACTAAGTTTTTAGAATTTTTTGAAAACAAAAAACACAGTATTGTGCCTTCTGCACCAATGGTTCTTAAAGATGATCCAACTTTAATGTTTGTGAATTCTGGGATGGCTCCATTTAAAGAATTTTTTCTTGGTAATGCAGTACCAAAAAATAAAAGATTAACAGATTCTCAAAAATGCTTACGTGTTTCAGGTAAACATAACGATTTAGAAGAAGTAGGGTATGATACTTACCATCATACACTTTTTGAAATGCTGGGAAATTGGAGTTTTGGAGATTATTTTAAAAAAGAAGCAATTTCTTGGGCTTGGGAACTTTTAACTGAAGTTTACGGAATAGATAAAGACAGACTTTATATCACTATTTTTGAAGGAAGTGATGATGCAGATAATTTACCAATAGATCAAGAAGCTTTAGATTTTTGGAAAGAAATAATTCCTGAAGACCGTATTTTATTAGGTGATAAAAAAGATAATTTTTGGGAGATGGGAGAACAAGGACCTTGTGGACCTTGTAGTGAAATTCATGTAGATATTCGTAGTGACGAAGAACGAACAAAAGTTTCTGGTGCAGATTTAGTAAACCAAGATCACCCTCATGTGGTAGAAATCTGGAATTTAGTTTTTATGCAATACAATCGTAAGGCAGATAAATCTTTAGAAAATCTACCGGATAAGCATATAGATACTGGCATGGGGTTTGAACGTTTATGTATGGTATTACAAGGTGTACAATCTAATTACGATACAGATGTATTTACTCCTCTTATTAGAGAAATAGAGACGATTACTAAAATGAAGTATGGTAAGCTTGAAGGTATTGATGTTGCAATACGTGTTATTGCAGATCATGTTCGAGCTGTTGCATTTTCTATTGCAGATGGTCAATTGCCAAGTAATACAGGTGCAGGATATGTGATTCGAAGAATTTTAAGGCGTGCCGTACGTTACGGGTTTACATTTTTAGGTAAAAAAGAACCATTTATTTATAGATTAGTAGACGTGCTTTCTAAAAAAATGGGAGCAGCATTTCCTGAACTTAAAACTCAAAAACAACTTATAGAAAATGTGATTAAAGAGGAAGAAACATCTTTTTTAAGAACTTTAGATCAAGGATTGTTGTTATTAGATAGAATAATAGAAACTACTAAGGATAAAGAAGTTTCAGGAAGAAAAGCTTTTGAACTATATGATACTTATGGATTTCCAATAGATTTAACAGCTTTAATTTTAAATGAAAAAGGTTTAACTCTAGATAAAGAAGGGTTTAAAGCCGAACTACAAAAACAAAAAGATCGTTCTAGAGCAGCTAGTGAAATGTCTACAGATGATTGGACAGTTTTAGTAGAAGATTCTGAAGAAGAGTTTGTTGGATACGATTCGTTAGAAGCAAATGTAAAACTAACTCGATATAGAAAAGTTGTTTCTAAAAAAGATGGAGAGTTATATCAGTTAGTTTTTAATGTGACACCTTTTTATGCTGAAGGAGGAGGACAAGTTGGAGATAAAGGGTATTTAGAAGTGCCAAATGGAGATGTGGTTTATATTTTAGATACTAAAAAAGAGAATAATGTGATTATTCATTTTTCTAAAAATTTACCAAAACACATTAACGAAACGTTTAAAGCTGTTGTAGATTCGAATCAGCGATTTAGAACTGAATGTAATCATACAGCAACACATTTATTACATCAGGCTTTACGAGAAATATTAGGGACACATGTAGAACAAAAAGGATCTGCAGTACATTCTAAATATTTACGTTTTGATTTCTCACATTTCTCTAAAGTAACTACAGAACAGTTAAGAGATGTAGAGAATTTTGTTAACTCCCGTATAGCAGGAAAACTACCGTTACAAGAACACAGAAATGTACCAGTAGAAAAAGCTTTAAAAGATGGAGCAATGGCATTGTTTGGAGAAAAATATGGAGATTCAGTTCGTACTATTCGTTTTGGACAATCAATAGAACTTTGTGGAGGAACACATGTGCAAAACACATCAGATATATGGCATTTTAAAATTAAATCAGAAAGCGCTGTTGCATCAGGAATACGACGTATTGAAGCTATTACTAACGATGCTGTTAAAGATTTTTATTTTGAAAATAATCGTTCGTTATTTGAAATTAAAGATCTATTAAATAATGCTAAAGACCCAGTTAAAGCAGTGTCTGACTTACAAGAAGAAAATACAGTATTAAGAAAGCAAATTGAAACGCTATTAAAAGATAAAGCTAAAGGTTTAAAAGGAAGCCTAATAAATGAATTGAAAAATGTTAACGGAATAAAATTCTTAGCTAAGCAAATAGATTTAGATGCTACAGGAATTAAAGATGTAGCTTTCGAAATAGGAAATCAGCATAACAATGTGTTTTTATTATTTGGAGCAGAACAAGATGGAAAAGCATTATTGTCTTGTTATATTTCGAAAGAACTAGTAGTCGAGAAAAACCTTAATGCTGGACAAATAGTAAGAGAATTAGGGAAGTATATTCAAGGTGGCGGTGGTGGTCAACCGTTTTTTGCTACTGCTGGAGGTAAAAACCCTAATGGGATCCAAGACGCTTTAGATAATGTAAAGCAATATATTCTACCAGAATGGAAATGGTGAAATTTTAATAAATGGTGAATTAAAAAATAATATCTAATAAATTTTGAACCTTCAAACACAAATCCCTTTAAAACCTGAGACCTATAATCCAATCGATTATAAATCTAAATTATTTTTATTGGGATCTTGTTTTGTTGAAAATATAGGAAATAAACTAAGTTATTTTAAGTTTCAAAACACTTTAAATCCTATTGGGATACTATTTCATCCAAAATCTATTGAAGCGTTAATTACTAATGCTATTAATGAAAAAGAATATACAGAAGAAGATGTTTTTTTTCAAAATGAGCAATGGCATTGTTTTGATGCACATTCAAAACTAAGTAGTTCTTCAAAAGAAGATTTGTTAGATAGTTTAAATGCACAAATCAGGTTGACCAATCAACAGGTTAATGAATCTACCCATATCATAATCACATTAGGTACAGCTTGGATTTATCGTTTTATTGAAACGGATACTTATGTTGCAAACTGTCATAAAGTACCTCAAAAAAAGTTTTTAAAAGAGCTGTTATCTGTTGACGAAATTGAAACTTCATTACAAGCAATTATCAGTTTAATAAAAAGTATTAATTCTAAAGCTACTATTGTATTTACAGTATCCCCTATACGTCATATTAAAGATGGTTTTTTAGAGAACACACAGAGTAAAGCACATTTAATTTCTGCAATACATAAAATTGTTGAACCTCGAGAATTTTTACACTATTTTCCATCTTACGAAATCATGATGGACGAGTTAAGGGACTATCGTTTTTATGCTGAAGATATGTTACATCCAAATACAACAGCGATTAACTACATTTGGAATAAATTTAAATGTGCATGGATTACTCCAGAAATTTATAATACGATGGATGAAGTAGAAACAATTCAAAAAGGCTTATCTCACAAACCATTTAATCCAAATGCACCAGCACATCAACAATTTCTGCAGAATTTAGAAAATAAAAAGAAATCGCTACAATCTAAACATGGTATTATATTTTATTAGATTAAATAATTTAAAAAAATGTAGTTCATCTTGAAAACGTAACATTTAATCTTTAATAATTGTAGTTTGTCGATGAATATAAATTATCAATTTTAAGGAGGCTACATTTTACCATTTTTAATGACCTTTTGTCGAAAAGAAATTGAGTTAAAAATTATATCTCGTATATTCGAGATGCTATTAATCAATTATTATGAAAGCATCAAGGTTTAAAATTTACTAAAACTTGATGCTTTTTTTTGTTATTTTAAAAGTGCTATTCCACTATCAATTAAATGAGAAATCTCAGGACGATTAGATTTTAAATTTTCTAAATGTTTAGAAACTTCAGTTTTTAAGCCTTCAAAATTTGTGACTTGAATTAATTCAAAAATTTCTGTCACGAGTAACCAATCTTCTGAATGATTTTTTAATAAACTATTAAAAATAGTTTTGATCTCACTTTCTTCAATGTTTTTAGAATTTCTGATATTTCTAACAGTTTGATACAAATTTTCTAAAGCCAAAGTTTCAGCATCTTTTTCAATTTTTATCGTTTTAGATTTTGAAACGTGATATAAATTATCAAAAGACCTATAGTCGGCACTACCAGCGTAAGCAGATACAATGTTGCAACCTACAGCTAAATCAAAAGTACCATCTTCAGGGCTAAATAAAACATCTCCTCTATAAGTTACTGTACAATCTTCAAACTGAATAAGAATTAATTTTCCATTAATATTTCTGATCCCTGTGATGTTTAACCCTTCAATAGTAATCCCGCTTTCATATTCAAAGGCAATACGCTTATTGTCATAAAAATTATAAGCCTTTAAATCGCGAGGCCCCATATCTTCAATTGCTAGATTAATACCTTTTAATTTTCCAATAGGTGAACTAAACCCACTAGGATGAACTTCTGTACCATGACCAATAAGCTCTTTTTCGCGATTAGCCAAAGCTGTCGGGCCTTCAGTTTTAAAAAAGACAACATTGTTATCTTCGTCTTTAATCATTTTAGTAAAGACTCCAGAAATTTGTAAGCCGGTATTGAGTTCAATAGTTCCTATTTTTTTTGAATCTATGAGCTTTTGTAACCCTCTAAAACCACCTTTCCTAAGTGCCATAGAACCTGTAAATTCTTCTAAAACTTCCATTAAATAAGAGAAATCTGGAGTAACATATAATTGTGGTTGAGGTTTTGTAATATCAAACTCTTTATGGGCAGCATCTATAGAATAAGGTATTTTTTTTACTTTGTCAGACATACACCAAGTGCTCTCTCCTATGGAAGATAATAAGCCAGCACCATAAATTTTTGGATCTTTAACAGAACCAATCATTCCATATTCTACTGTCCACCAATGCAAATTTCTAATTTGCGCCATTTCAGAAAATGGCACTTTCTTATTTTGTAATTCGTTTACCAAAGCATCAGCTTCATCAATTTCTGTTTGAGTAGAATTAGGTGCTTCTTTAAGAATAGATAATTTACGAACAGCTTCGTACATATCGTTATCATGAGACGATAAAATGGCTTTGGCTCCAATTTCTCCAAAACGACGTAAATATTCTGCATAATCAGGGTTTGCAATAATAGGGGCGTGACCAGCGGCTTCATGAATAATGTCAGGAGCTGGAGTGTATTCTATATTCTCTAATTGACGAATGTCACTAGCAATAACTAATACTTTATAAGCTTGGAACTCCATAAATGCATTTGGAGGTATAAACCCATCTACAGCAACAGCAGCCCAACCAATGTCTTTTAAAATGCGATTCATTCCATACATACTAGGAATAGAATCAATAGAAATACCTGTTTTTTGCAAGCCATCAGAATATGAATAATGTGCAACTTGAGATAAATAATCAATGCTTTTACGCATTACATAACGCCATACTGCTTGATTTATGGGAGTGTAATCTTCGTATTGTTGAGGTTTTATAAATTGTTTTAAATGAGGTGGTAATCTATCAATTAATGGATTGCTCTCTATTTGCTTCATAATCTTATTTTCGTCAAGACAAAACTACTAAATATAGAGATACTTGTATCATTAATATTTATATTATCTTCGTCAGCTATGAAGCTAGAAACACGTAAAGACGAAATTATTAAAACTTCTGCAATCCTCTTTAAGGAAAAAGGATATAGTGCAGTAACAATGCGTGATATAGCTAAAACTATGGGCATTAAGGCATCTAGTTTATATAATCACATTAGTTCTAAACAAGAAATTTTAAAAGAGATTATTATTTCATTAGCAGAGCAATTTACTCAAGGTATGAGTGAGATACTAAATTCTAAAGAAACTAGCATCGAAAAATTAAAACATATAATAACTCTTCATGTTGCTATTGCTAGTAACAATACAGATGGGATGGCATCTTTAAATAATGATTGGATGCATTTAGAAGGGCAATTGGATTATTATTTAAAATTACGTCATAATTATGAAGATAATTTTAGACGTATTATTATTGAAGGAATAGATAATAACGAAATTGTTAATTCGAAACCAGATGTTATTCTTTTTTCAGTACTCTCTACACTACGTTCACTTTATCTTTGGATTCCTAAAAAAGAAGATTTGAACTCCGATGAACTTGCAGATAATTTAAGTAGAGTTCTTATAAATGGAATTAACAAATAATTAGTAAATAATTTTGTAAATTTGTTGACCAAACTAACAACTGTTAGTCTAAAAAATATAAAATAAAAATGGCAGATTTTTATCCTATAAAAGTTGCAGATATATATAAAGAGACAAAGGATTGCTCTGTAATTTCTTTTGATATCCCTGAAAACCTTCAGAGTGAGTTTACGTTTAAACAAGGTCAATACTTAACACTACGTAAGCAGATTAACGATGAAGATGTACGTCGCTCTTATTCACTATGCTCAAGTCCATTAGATAAACAATGGAAAGTAGCAGTAAAACAAATTCAAGGAGGTGTATTTTCAACATATGTAAATACAGAGTTAAAACGTGGAGATATTTTGCAAATAATGCAACCTGAAGGTAATTTCTTTGTAGATATAAATGCTAAAGCTTCAAAAAATTATATAGCATTTGCAGCTGGTAGTGGTATTACACCAATGTTGTCTATTATAAAAACACACTTACTGGCAGAACCAGAAAGTACATTCAAATTATTTTATTTAAACCGTACTGTAAAATCAATTATCTTTAAAGAAGAAATAGAAATGCTTAAAAATCAGTTTTTTGGGCGTTTTCAAGTGTTTTATTTTCTAACTAAAGAGCAGCGCGATATACCATTTTTAAATGGTCGTTTTGATAAAGAAAAGCTAGAAGTGTTAACCAAAACATTTATAGATATCGAAGATACCGATCACTGTTTTATTTGTGGTCCACAAGAAATGATTTTCTTAATTCGTGATCATTTAGAAGAAACGGGTTTAGATAAAGATAAAATACATTATGAATTGTTCTTCTCAGGGAGTGATGCTTCTGATGCTCAAATTGCAGAAGTGTTAGAGCAAAAAGTAGAAGGTACAGAAGTGACAATTATTGATGGCGGAAAAGAGTTTCACTTTACTATGGATGATGACTTTGATAATGTTTTAGATGGAGCTCTGGCTGCAGGTGCAGATTTACCTTATGCTTGTAAAGGTGGTGTATGTAGTACATGCAAATGTAAAATTGTAGAAGGCTCAGTAGAAATGAAAGTGAATTATGCTCTTGAAGAAAATGAAGTAAAACAGAATTTGGTATTAAGTTGTCAGGCTGTACCAACATCAGATAAAATTATTGTTGATTTCGATGTCTAAAGATTTATGTCTTTTGACCAAAACTTATAGATTATGAGTGAAGAACAAATAAAAAACTTAGAACAACAATTTGAAGGGCGTATTGAACGTGATGAAAAAATTGAACCTAAGGATTGGATGCCAGAAAAATATCGTAAAACACATATTAGGCAAATCTCTCAACACGCTCATTCCGAAATTATTGGAATGCTGCCTGAAGGAAATTGGATAACTCGTGCACCTTCTTTACGTCGTAAAGTAGCGTTGCTAGCTAAAGTACAAGATGAAGCAGGTCATGGATTATATTTATATAGTGCGTGTGAAACTTTAGGAATCTCTCGCGATGAGTTATACGAGCAGTTACATACTGGTAAAGCAAAATATTCAAGTATTTTTAATTATCCAACTGTGACATGGGCAGACATGGGAGCAATAGGTTGGTTAGTAGATGGTGCTGCCATTATTAATCAAGTACCATTATGCAGCACTTCTTATGGGCCTTATGCAAGGGCTATGATTCGTGTGTGTAAAGAAGAAAGTTTTCATCAGCGTCAAGGCTATGAAATTATGATAAAACTGGCTAACGGAACACCAGAACAAAAAGAGATGGCTCAAGATGCATTAAACCGTTGGTGGTGGCCTTCATTAATGATGCTTGGCCCTACAGATGCAGAATCTGTACACACAGAGCAATCAATGAAATGGAAATTAAAGCGTAAAACAAATGATGAGTTACGTCAGCAATTTATAGATCAAACAGTACCTCAAGCTGATTTGATTGGACTTACAATTCCAGATCCAGATTTAAAATGGAATGAAGAACGTCAGAGCTACGATTTTGGAGAGATTGACTGGGATGAATTCTGGCAAGTTGTAAAAGGTCATGGACCTTGTAATAAAGAACGTATGGACGCCAGAGTTAATGCTTGGAATAATGGCGAATGGGTAAGGGATGCTGCAATAGCTTATGCAGAAAAACAAGTAGATAAAAAACAAAAACAAGCAGTTTAAAGGAATTGGAAATATGAAAAAAAATTGGCCACTTTGGGAAGTATTCGTTAGAAGTAAAAACGGATTAGAACATCGTCATTTTGGAAGCCTTCATGCGGCAGATGAAGAAATGGCTCTAGAAAATGCTAGAGATGTTTACACAAGAAGAAATGAAGGAGTAAGTATTTGGGTAGTTGAATCTAAACATATTACAGCATCAAATCCTGAAAATAATGGAGAATTATTTGAACCTGCTCAAGATAAGGTATATCGTCACCCAACATTTTATGATTTACCAGATGAAGTAAAACATATGTAACTAATCTTTGATGTGTTATTCTAAACTTAATTTAGAGTTTCATCAAATGAATTTTTAATTATGAAAAGAAACTTATACAGATACATATTAGGAATCGCTGATAACAGTTTAATTCTTGGTCAGCGAATGGGGGAGCTAACAGGTCATGGTCCTAATCTCGAAACAGACATTGCTTGTACAAATATATCACTCGATTTATTTGGACAGGTGAGGAGTTACTATCAATATGCAGCAAAAATTGCAGGAGATGAAAGAACGGAAGATGATATTGCTATGTTGCGTAAAGAACGCGAGTACTTTAATGTACTTTTAGTAGAACAACCTAATAAAGATTTTGCTTATACGATTGCGCGTCAATTTTTATTTGATGTTTATCATTTATTGTTTTTGCAAGAATTACAAAAAAGCCACGATGTGACACTATCAGCAATTGCTGATAAATCAATAAAAGAAGTAAGTTATCACCAGCGATTTTCATCAGATTGGATTAAACGTTTAGGAGATGGTACAGAAGTAAGTCATAATAAAATTCAAGAAGCAATTAATAACTTATGGACGTATACAGATGAATTATTTCATCTAACTGAAGCAGATAAAATAATGGTAAAAGAAGGTGTGGGAGTAGATGTGACTTTATTGAAAAATCAATATTATGATAGAGTAAACACAATTCTCGAAGTAGCTACTTTAGAAATACCAGAATCAAAATGGTTTCAAAAAGGAGGTAAAGAAGGGATTCATACAGAACATTTAGGATATTTATTAAGTGATTTGCAATATATGCAACGTACGTATCCTAATATGGAGTGGTAACAACTTGTTGTCATTCCCTTGAAGACGGGAATCTCATCAATTATAAACTATGACAGTAACTGAACAACATATAGATCAATCATTGGTAGAGATACTGGAAAAAGTTTCAGATCCCGAAATACCAGTACTATCAATTATGGATATGGGAGTTGTACGTTCTGCAATTATTAAAGATGATGTCGTAAAAGTTCAAATAACACCGACTTATAGTGGATGCCCTGCAATGGATGTTATTGGAGATGACATTAAAAGTGCATTAAAAGAAGCAGGATTTAATGCAGAAATAGAATTGATTTTATCTCCTGCGTGGACTACAGATTGGATTACTCCAAGAGGTAGAAAAGCACTAGAAGATTATGGTATAGCAGCACCTTTAGATGCAGAAGCAGATAAAGAAGTACTGTTAAATGGAAAACGAATAGTGAAGTGCACCAATTGCAGTTCAACAAATACGAGATTAGTAAGTCAGTTTGGTTCGACAGCTTGTAAAGCACAGTTTCAATGTGATGACTGTCAAGAACCATTTGATTATTTTAAATGTTTGAAATGACAACTTGTTGTCATCTTGAACTTGTTTCAAGATCTCATCAAGAAAAATATAAGTTTAATTAATAAGATTCCTGTTTTTGCAGGAGTAAAAAGGTATGAGTAACAATTCAATTGAATTAAAAATTGAAAATAATATAGCGTACATTTCACTTAATAGACCAGAAGTATTCAATAGCTTCAATAGAGAAATGGCACTTCTTCTTCAAGAAACGTTGGACGCTTGTGAGGTGAATTCAGAAGTAAGAGTTATTGTATTAACTGGAAATGGAAAAGCATTTTGTGCTGGTCAAGACTTAAAAGAAGTTACTTCACCAGAATTAAACCCTGGGTTTAAGAAAATATTAGAAGAACATTATAATCCAATTATTACACGTATCCGCAATGTCGAAAAACCCATCATAGGAGCTGTTAATGGTGTTGCAGCAGGAGCAGGAGCAAATATTGCTTTAGCCTGTGATATTGTAGTGGCTAACGAGAACGCTAGCTTTATTCAAGCATTTAGTTTAATAGGTTTAATTCCTGATAGTGCAGGTACTTTTTTTTTACCACGATTAATAGGGTTTCAAAAAGCATCAGCTCTAGCAATGTTAGGCGATAAAGTAAGTGCAGAAGAAGCCGAACGAATCGGGATGATTTATAAATATGTGCCTTCTGAAGATTTTCAAGAAACAATAAATAAGCTTGCAAATAAAATGGCAAAAATGCCAACAAAAGCACTAGTTTTAATTAAAAAAGCATTTAATCAATCCTTATCGAATACTTTAGAAGAGCAATTAAATTTAGAATCTAAATATCAGATAGAAGCAGCAGGAAGCGAAGATTATTCAGAGGGTGTTAATGCTTTTATAGAAAAACGTAAACCTAATTTCAAAGGTCAATAAAATGAATAAAGATATTCTCTTACAAGTTCACGAACGAATACAACCTTATATCCATCGTACACCAGTGTTATCTTCAGAGCAGATTAATGAAATTACTGGAGCAAAAGTGTATTTTAAGTGTGAAAATTTCCAGAAAATGGGAGCTTTTAAAATGCGAGGAGCGGCTAATGCAATTTTAAACTTATCACAAGAACAAAGAGATAAAGGTGTAGTAACACATTCGTCAGGAAACTTTGCACAAGCAGTATCTTTAGCAGCAAAAAAATTAGGAGTAAAAGCATATATTGTAATGCCTGAAAATGCGCCACAAGTTAAAAAAGATGCAGTAAAAGGATATGATGGAGAAATTAGAGAGTGCCCATCTAACATTCAAGATAGAGAAGATTTAGCAACTTATATTCGTGATGAAGATGGAGCTACATTTTTGCATCCTTCTAATGATGATGATGTAATTCATGGTCAGGGAACTGCTGCAATGGAACTTCTAGAAGATTATCCAGATTTAAATTATATTTTCACTCCAGTTGGTGGCGGCGGATTAGTTGCAGGTACAGCTTTAGCTGCCAAATATTTTTCAAATGACTGTAAAGTGATTGCAGGAGAGCCTATGAATGCTGATGATGCCTATCGCTCATTACAAAGTGGTGAAATTGAAACTAACGAAACTTTTGATACAATAGCTGATGGATTGAGAACTAATCTTGGAGATAGAAATTTTCCTATCATAAAAAGAGAAGTCGAAAAGATTATTAGAGTAGAAGAAGACGAAATTAAAGCAGCTATGCAATTAATCTGGGAACGAATGAAGATTGTTGTAGAGCCTTCGAGTGCAGTGCCATTTGCAGCATTACTAAAAAACAAAGAAGATTATAAAGGTAAAGATGTCGGGATTATAATTTCTGGCGGAAATGTAGATTTAAAAAACTTACCATTTTAAAATAATGTATAATCCTGAATTTAATTTCAGGATCTAAAAAAGTGAATAATAAATGAACGTAGGAATTATAGGTTCAGGAACAATGGGAAGTGGTATTGCACAAGTAGCAGCAACTTCTGGTTGTAAAGTAAAACTATATGATACTAATCAAGATGCTCTTGATAAAAGTAAAGCAGCATTAGAAAAAGTATTAACACGATTAGTTGAAAAAAGGAGAATAGATACAGATGAAAAATTAAGGATTCAAGATAATATATCGTATGTAGATAGATTAAAAGACTTAGCTGATTCTAACTTAACAATCGAGGCAATTATAGAAAATTTAGATATTAAGAAAAAAGTATTTTCAGAGCTTGAAACATATGTAGCAGACGATTGCATCATCGCATCAAATACATCAAGCTTATCTATTGCTTCAATAGCTTCATCATTACAAAAACCTGAACGTTGTATTGGAATTCATTTTTTTAATCCAGCACCCTTAATGAAACTGGTTGAGGTTATTCCTGCAATTCAAACCTCTAATAACGTATTAGAACAATCGGTTCAAACTATTTCAGATTGGAAAAAAACGGTTGCAGTAGCTAAAGATACTCCAGGGTTTATTGTAAATCGTGTAGCTCGTCCATTTTATGGAGAATCTTTGCGAATTTATGAAGAAGGGATAGCCGATTTTGCAACGATAGACTGGAGTTTAAAAACATTAGGAGGATTTCGTATGGGGCCATTTGAGTTGATGGATTTTATAGGAAATGATGTTAATTATACGGTAACAGAAACTGTATTTACAGCCTTTTATTTTGACCCAAGATATAAACCAGCATTTACACAAAAACGTTTTTCTGAAGCAGGTTATTTAGGACGCAAATCTGGAAGAGGATATTATGATTATTCTGAAGGAGCATCAAAACCAGAACCAAAAGAAGATAAATTATTAGCTGAACAAATATTTGATCGTGTTTTAGTAATGTTAATTAATGAAGCAGCAGATGCCTTATTTTTAAATATTGCATCGGCAGATGATATAGATAATGGAATGACCAAAGGAGTTAACTATCCAAAGGGATTGTTAGCTTGGGCAGATGAAAAAGGAATAGATTGGTGCGTTTTTAAATTAGATGGGTTATATACAGAATATCACGAAGATAGATACCGTTGTAGTCCACTATTAAGAAAAATGGCTAGAGAAAATAAAACATTTTTTTAATGAAAGGAGAAGCAATTCCATATAAAATGTTAAGTCAAGATGCTTATAGTACTTGGCTAGGTATTGAAATTTTAGGGTGTGAAATAGGAAGATGCAGAGTAGGAATGACAATTAGAAGGAAAATGCTCAATAGCATGGGAAAAGCACATGGAGGAATAAGTTATGCATTAGCAGATACAGCATTTGGATTTGCAGCAAATACACATGGTAAATATGCTGTATCCATTGAAACAAGCATTAATCATATAGAAGCATTAAATGAAGGAGATTACTTAATTGCTGAATCAGTAATTGAAAAAGTAAATAATAAATTAGGATTTAATATAGTAGAAGTAAAGCGAGGTGACGAATTAGTAGCATTATTTAAAGGTGTTGTATATAGAACACAAAAAGATTGGGAAGAATAAATAAGCTTAAGATGAAGATTAAAACAGATAGATTATTTGCAATATTAGCTTTCGTAGTTAGTGTGAGTACATTATATGTTTTTTTTTATCAAACATCTCTAATGAAAAAACAGCAATATACGAGTGTATTACCTTTTTTATCTTTAGGGAATACACAAGTTAATGAAAACTATAGTTTTGTTTTAACCAATAATGGTATCGGACCTGCTTTTATTGAAAAAATAAATATTCATTATCAAGATACCATATTTTATAATTCAGATATAAATGAATTTTTTAATAAAGTAATTAAACAAGAAGATACAATATTCAATTCTATGGGGATAACGCATTCTACTTTAAGAAAAGGAATGCTTATTCCTGAAAAGGAAACAAGATATATGCTTACATTAAATCATGAAGTAGATGATTTTAAAAATAAGCAAATTAGATTAAGAGAATGGTTAAATAATCAAATTAAAGTCGAAATCGAATATTCTTCAATATATAAAGAGAAATGGCGTATTATATATCCAAATCCAGATAATGATGCACCAATAAAAATTAAATAATAAAGAGTTTTGAAAGAAGCATATATAATAGATGGTGTTCGTACACCAATAGGGAATTACAAAGGTACTTTATCTGCTGTTCGTACAGACGATTTAGGGGCCATTGTTATAGAAGAAATTGTAAAACGAAATCCAAATATTCCAAAAGAAGCATATGATGATGTTATTTTAGGATGTGCTAATCAAGCAGGAGAAGATAATCGTAATGTAGCACGAATGTGTTCTCTTTTAGGAGGCTTGCCTTTCACAGTTCCAGGAGAAACTGTTAACCGCTTATGTAGCTCAGGTTTATCGGCAATCATTCATGCCAATCGAGCGATTAAATCAGGTGATGGAGATGTGTTTATTGCTGGAGGTGTAGAGAACATGACACGAGGGCCTTATGTAATTGCAAAACCTTCAACAGGGTTTGGAGGAGATTCAAAAATGTACGATTCTACTTTTGGATGGCGTTTTATCAATCCTAAAATGCAAAAGCTATATGGAACGGATGGAATGGGAAATACTGCTGAAAATTTAGTAGAAAAATATAACATTTCTAGAGAAGATCAAGATGCATTTGCTTATTGGAGTCAGATGAAAGCAGCTAAATCTCAGGAAAATGGGCGTTTAGCAAAAGAAATTGTAACAGTGGAGATTTCACAACGTAAAAAAGATCCAATTCAATTTTCAAAAGACGAGTTTGTAAAGCCAGCAACCTCATTAGAAGTTTTAGGAAAATTAAGAGCAGCATTTAAAAAAGAAGGCGGGAGTGTTACCGCAGGAAATTCTTCAGGATTGAATGATGGTGCTGCTGCGACGATAATTGCTTCAGAAGACGCTGTTAAAAAATATAATTTAAATCCAATTGCAAAAATTGTGAGCTCGGCAGTAGTAGGTGTAGAGCCAAGAATAATGGGAATAGGACCGGTACAAGCTTCTAATAAAGCATTGGAAAAAGCAGGATTGACTATGGATGATATTGATGTGATTGAACTTAATGAAGCATTTGCAGCTCAAGCTTTAGCATGTACACGTACTTGGGGGCTAGCAGATAACGACCCAAGATTAAACCCTAATGGAGGATCTATTGCTATTGGTCATCCACTTGGTGTAACAGGAGCTAGAATAGCTTACTCGGCGGCATTGGAATTACAAGAGCAAAATAAAAAATATGCTTTGATAACAATGTGTGTAGGAGTAGGACAAGGTTATGCGGCAGTAATAGAACGCGTATAATATGAAAATATTAATCATAGGAGGAAATGGGACTATTGGTAAGAAAGTAACTAAACGACTTTCTGAAAAACATGAAGTTTTAATTGCTGGTCGAAACTCTGGTGATGTAACTGTAGATTTTTCAGATTCAAATTCAATACGGTTAATGTTTGAAACTATTGGTAAAGTTGATGCTATTGTAGCAATTGCAGGAGATGCTAAATGGGATAAATTTAATAAGCTATCTGAAGACGATTTTTACATAGGGATTAAAAGTAAATTAATGGGACAAGTTAATGTGGTTCGAATAGGAAAAGAGTATTTAAGCAGTAATGGTTCAATAACATTGTCAACTGGAATTTTAGCAGATGATCCAGTAGATATGACAACAAGTGCAGCAATGGTAAATGGTGGTATTCATAGTTTTGTAAAAGCTGTCGCTTTAGAACTAGAAAATGGAATTCGAATTAATGCGGTTTGTTCAGATTTAGTAGAGGATGCTTATGAAAAATATAAAGATTATTTCCCTGGAAATACACCAGTACCAATGCATAAAATTGTTGATGGTTATATAAAATCTATTGAAGGAAAGACTACAGGAAGAATTATTAGAATAATGGCTTAATTATTATCTATTTAGATATGAAAAAAATACAACATTACGTTACAGGTGAATGGACAGAAGGAAAAGATGAAGGTACACCTGTTTTAGATGCAATTACTGGCGATGTGATTGCAAATACAGCTATTGAGGGGTTAGATATTCCAGAAATTTTAAATTACGGAAGAACTAAAGGAGGAGAAGTACTTCGTAAAATGACTTTTCAAGAACGAGGTAATATGCTTAAAAGCCTTGCTTTATACCTTAATAAACGCAAAGAAGCATTTTATGAGATTAGTTATCGTACAGGAGCTACTCGTATAGATAGTTGGATAGATATAGAAGGAGGCTTTGGTAACTTATTTGCTAATGCATCTTTAAGAAAGTTATTTCCTAATCAGCCATATCATGTAGAAGGAGACCCTATCGATTTATCACGTGGAGGACGCTTTATGGCACATCATATTATGGTACCTAAAAAAGGAGTGGCAGTACATATTAATGCGTTTAATTTCCCGGTTTGGGGAATGCTAGAAAAATGTGCAGTAAATTGGATGGCAGGAATGCCAGCTGTAGTCTTACCAGCACCATCTTCATCATATTTAGCAGAAGCTGTAGCCAGAGAAATTATAGCTTCAGGAATTTTACCAGAAGGCGCATTACAAATTATTAACGGAACTGTTCGCAACATATTAGATACTGTTGAATCTCAAGATGTAGTTACGTTTACAGGCTCAGCTTCTACTGGACGTATTTTAAAAGCACATCCAAGAATTATTCAAGAAGCAGTACCATTTACTATGGAAGCAGATTCCTTAAATGCTTCTATCTTAGGAGAAGATGCTGTTCCAGGAACTCCAGAATTCGATATATTTATTAAAGAAGTTCGTAAAGAAATGACCGTTAAGGCTGGTCAAAAATGTACAGCTATTCGTCGTATTATTGTTCCTGAAACTTTGGTAGAAGATGTACAAATTGCTTTAGGAAAAGCATTAGATAAAGTAACTATTGGTGATCCAAGACTTAAAGAAGTTAGAATGGGATCTTTAGTTAGTAAACAACAAGTTGAAGCCGTAAAAAATAGTGTTCAAGATCTGGCTAAAGAAGCACAAATTGTTTATGGTAATTTAGATAAAATTGATGCTATTGGAGCAGATGCTAAAAAAGGCGCATTTATAAGCCCTATTTTATTACGTGCAGATAATCCGTTAAATAATAGAGCAGTTCACGAACGTGAGGCATTTGGTCCAGTAAGTACTATTATGCCTTATAAAACAATTGATGAAGCAATTACTTTATCTCAAATGGGTAAAGGGTCTTTAGTATCTTCAATTACTACAAATAATGATACAATCGCAAAAGATTATGTAGTTAATGCTGCAAGTCATCACGGACGTATTTTAGTGCTAAATCGAGAGAGTGCAAAAGAAAGTACAGGGCACGGTTCACCATTACCGTATTTAACTCACGGAGGCCCAGGTCGTGCAGGAGGAGGAGAAGAAATGGGCGGAATGCGAGGTATAAAACATTATTTACAACGTACAGCTATTCAGGGATCACCGACAACCTTAACAGAAATCACAGGTATTTATCAAGCGAATAGTGCATATAAAGAAATAGATAAGCATCCGTTTGCATACCACTGGGAAGATATCCAGCCAGGGATGTCATTAAAAACGCATAAACGAACCATTACAGATGGAGATATTGTGAATTTTGCTAATTTAACATGGGATCATTTTTATGCACACACAGATATTACATCTTTAGATGGAAGTATTTTTGAAAAACGAACAGCACACGGATATTTTATTCTAGCAGCAGCAGCAGGATTATTTGTATATCCTAATAAAGGACCTGTAGCGGCAAATTATGGATTAGAGGAATGTCGTTTTTTACGCCCTATTTATCATAACGATACGGTTTACGTGAGATTAACATGTAAACAAAAAATAGATAGAGATGTTGCTAGTGCAGAACACCCTAGCGGAATTGTAAAGTGGTTTGTTGAAGTGTTTGATGTTGAAGATGAATTAGTTGCTGTGGCAACTATTTTAACTATGGTAGAGAAAAAGCAAACAGTATTTGTTGAAATGACGGATGCAAAAATTCAAGAATGCTTAAGTAAATTAACTGAAGATGTAAAACCAAAATGGGGAGTATTAACACCTCAGCATATGATTGAGCATTTAGAATTTACTTATAGAATTGCGTCAGGCGAAAATCAAGATTTTGAAATTGCAACTCCAGAAAAGATTTTAGAGAAAGTTAAAAACAGTTTGTATAACTATAACCCTTTCCCTCTGGAAAGTGAATTTCCATTACTTAAAAAAGGAGAGTTAGATAATTTGAAACACTCAAATTTAGCTACTGCAATTGAAAAACTTAATGAAGCTAGAGAAGCATATAAAGCATATTTTAAAGAACACCCAGAAGCTATTTTAAAAAATATTGTTTTTGGAGAATTAAATAAATATGAATGGTATCTGTTAGAAAGGAAACATTTAAATCATCATTTTGAACAGTTTAACCTGTTGGATTAGAAATAAAGCTGATGTTAAAGAATACCTCTGATAAAATATTAGATAGTACAGATAAAGTTCTTAATCAATTAAAAGAAGGGCTTTCTAAAATTGGTGATTTAGGGAAAGCTACCAAAGATAAGTTTACCAATTATGTAAAGGAAGTATTTGATATTTTACCCATATTAGAAGAGGCAGGCTTTGTAACTAATAGCTTAATAGTTGGAATTTCGATACCTCCATCAATAGAAATACATTTTAGTAAGTTCAAGGAGGTAGATGAAGATACTATTAAAAAGTTAAATAAAGAGTATAAGGATAAAAAGATGTTTAAATTGATTCTCAAATCACTTTTAATGTCTAATAATTTTCAATCTAAAATAGCTTCAGATAATTATGTTCCTAATGGAATATGCATTGAAATTTCAATACCACCAAAAGTGAGTATTAGATATTTAAATAAGAATCTTAAAAACGTAAATTTTATACATACAGAATTTGATTAAAATATGAGTGATCCATACGTAAAACAAACTATAGAAAATGAAGTAGGAACTATCGAGTTTTTTCACCCTGCTCATAACTCTTTACCAGGGAATATATTATCGAAATTAGCAGAAACAATTACTGAAGCTGGGAAAAATGATGCAATTAAAGTCATTGTTTTAAAGAGTGGAGGTGAGCGTACCTTTTGCGCAGGAGCAAGCTTTAAAGAACTAATTAGTATTGATGATGCAGAGACAGGGCGTGTGTTCTTTTCTGGATTTGCCAATGTAATTAATGCCATGCGTAAATGTCCAAAATTTATTATTGGACGAATCCAAGGAAAAACAGTTGGAGGAGGAGTTGGTTTAGCATCTGCAACAGATTATTGTATGGCAACCAAATTTGCTGCGATAAAATTAAGTGAATTAAATATTGGTATTGGCCCTTTTGTAGTTGGTCCGGCAGTAGAACGCAAATTAGGGTTAAGCGGAATGTCTCAAATTGCGATTGATGCAAACAGCTTTTATCCAGCAGAGTGGGCAAAACAAAAAGGATTGTTCACACAAGTATTTGATACTACTGAAGAATTAGATGAAGCAGTTAAAGCGTTTTCTGAAAATTTGTGTACATACAATACAGAAGCGATGAAAGAAATGAAAACCATTTTTTGGAATGGAACAGAACATTGGGATTCATTATTAATGGAGCGTGCAGAAATAAGTGGACGCTTAGTATTAAGTGACTTTACAAAAGAAAAATTAAAAGGATTTAAATAATAACATCATTCCGAACGGAGTGAAGGAATCTGTTTAATGAAATTGCCACGCTTTGCTCGCAATGACAAATTTATAAGAAAATGATTTACCAATTTAAAGGATATACACCAGTAGTTCACGAAACTAGTTTCGTACACCCTTTAGCGGCAGTAACAGGAAATGTTATTATTGGTGAAAATTGTTATATCGGCCCGGGAGCAGCTATTCGAGGTGACTGGGGGCAAATTATTTTAGAAGATGGAGTAAATGTACAAGAGAATTGTACAGTACATATGTTTCCAGGAAAATCTATAACTTTAAAAGAAAGTGCACATATAGGTCACGGAGCTATTATCCATGGAGCTAATATTGGTAAAAATGTATTAGTAGGAATGAACACGGTTATTATGGATGATGCAGAAATAGGAGATGAAAGTATTATAGGAGCTATGGCATTTGTAAAAGCAGAAACTAAAATTCCTAACCGAAGTTTAGTAGTTGGTAATCCAGCAAAAATAATTAAACAAGTTAGTGATGAGATGATCGGTTGGAAAACAAAAGGAACAGAACTGTATCAGCAATTACCGGCAGATTGTCATGAAAGTTTAAAAGCAGTTGAGCCATTACGAGAAGTACCAGAGCATATGAAATTACAAGAAGATGTTTATAAAACACTTCGTGATTTTATGAAGAAATAATTGTCATTTCGAACAAAGCGAAAGAATCTCATCAAAAGATAACTACGTGATTAATTCGTAACGATAAAATAATTAAATACTAACAAACATTAGTTAATATAATGTCGAAAGTAGAATTAAAAATGCCTAAAATGGGCGAGAGTATAACAGAAGGAACCATTATTAATTGGTTAATTAATGAAGGCGATACTTTTGAAGAAGGTGATATTATTTTAGAAGTTGCTACAGATAAGGTGGATAATGAAGTGCCTGCAACTGCTAATGGAACATTAATAAAAACGATGTTTCAAGCTAAAGATGTAGTTGCAGTAGGAGAAGTAATAGCTATTTTAGAAGTTTCTGAAGAAGCATCTTCAAAAGAGGAGAAAGCTGTCATTCAGAATGATAGCAATGAATCTAATCCTCAGAAAAGAGAAGTGAAAAAAGCAAAACAGCCATCATTACCAAATTCAACATCATTTTCAGTAAACAATACAAATACGTTCTTTTCACCATTAATTATTTCGATAGCAAAAGAGCATCATATCAGTTATGAAGAGCTTGCTCGTATACCAGCAACAGGTAACGAAGGGCGTTTGCGTAAGAGTGATGTATTTCAATATATAGAAGACGGGCGACCATTTAAGTTCGCACAACCCATTGCACAACCAGATCCCACAGCATATCGTATTCCACAATTGGATTTAGATAAAGGCACCGGTAAAATTGTAGAGATGGATCGTATGCGTCAGATGATTGCAGATCGTATGGTGTATTCAAAGCACACATCACCTCATGTTACAGCCTATGTAGAAGCCGATTTAACTAATATGGTTAATTGGAGAAACGCGAATAAAACCCCGTTTCAAGAAAAGCATGGAGAAAAGCTAACATTTACACCTTTATTTGTTGAAGCAGTAGCAAAAGCGATAAAAGACTTTCCGAATATTAATGCATCAGTAGATGGTAGTAATATTATTATAAAAGAAGATATTAATATTGGTATGGCTGCAGCATTACCAAGCGGAAACTTAATCGTTCCTGTAGTAAAAAATGCAGACTCTAAAAACCTAAAACAATTAGCTTCAGATGTTAACTCACTGTCATCAAAAGCAAGAGATAATAAGCTTAGTGGCGATGATATTAAAGGAAGCACTTTTACAATTTCTAATGTTGGAACGTTTGGAAGTTTAATGGGAACACCTATTATTAATCAGCCAGAAGTTGCCATTTTGGCCTTAGGAATTATTAAAAAACGTGCAGAGGTTATTGAAAAACCTGAAGGTGATACTATAGAGATTCGTAGTATGATGTATTTATCCTTATCATTTGATCACCGTATTGTTGATGGCTACTTAGGAGGAAGTTTTTTAAGAAGAGTTGCTGATTATTTAGAGCAATTTGATGTAAATAGAAATTATTAAAACTCCTGCGAAGACAAGATCTGTAGAATGAGATTGCTACGTTTCTAGATAATTATCGAGATGTCTCGCAATGACAAACAAATTATATTATGAGTTACAATATCAACATAACAAAAATAGAAACTTCTAAAGTTTCAGAATTAGATTTTAATAATATCCCTTTAGGAAAAACATTTACAGATCATATGTTTATCTGTGATTATGAAGATGGACAATGGGTAAATCCTCGTGTGGAACCATTAGAATTGATTCCTACGCATCCTGCAGCAATGGCTTTACATTACGGACAAGCTATTTTTGAAGGAATGAAAGCTACAATAGATACTAATGGAGTTCCAATGTTATTTCGCCCAGAGAAAAATGCAACTCGATTAAATTTAAGTGCAGCTCGTATGGGAATGCCTGATTTTCCTGAAGATTTATTTGTAGAAGGTTTAAAACAATTAGTCGCAATAGAAAAAGATTGGATCCCTCCAGCTGAAGGGAGCGCCCTATATTTAAGACCGTTTATGTATGCAGACGAACCATTTATTGGGATGAGAGCAGCTACTCATTATAAATTTATCATTATAGCATCTCCATCAAATCCGTTGTATAGTAATCGGATTAAATTATACGCAGAAACTAAATATATTAGAGCTGCAGAAGGAGGAACAGGTGAAGCTAAAGCAGCAGGTAATTATGCTGCTGCGATCCGTCCAACAGAGCTAGCAAAAGCTAAAGGTTATGATCAAGTGTTATGGTTAGATGCACATAACTTTAATTATATCCAAGAAGTTGGTACCATGAATATTTTCTTCAAAATTAATGGAGAAATTGTTACACCAAATTTAGATGGATCTATTTTACATGGTATTACACGTTTAAGTGTGATTGAGTTATTGAGAAGTAAAGATTTTAAGGTAACCGAACGACCAATTACTATTGAAGAGATTATTGAAGCCTCTAATAATGGAACATTAGAAGAAGCATTTGGAGCAGGTACTGCTGTGGGTATAGCGATGATTCAAGAGATTGGATATAAAGATTCTGTTATTCATGTCTCAGATGAAAGCCCAACAGCTCAAATGGTATTAGATACATTAGATGGTGTGCGTTCAGGGAAACTAGAAGATACATTAAATTGGATGGTTAAAATTAATAGTTAGAGAATTATCACCGTAAATAAAAACCTCTAAAAGAAAAGTTTGTCATTCCGCACTAGATGTGGAATCTATATAAATTGGAAGTAAATTAATAAGGCCCCCGTCTTTTCGGGCATTAATATGAATAAAAGTATTTTAGAAAAAGGATTTTCAAATCTTTGTACAGCAAAGGCATTAACCGAATTGTATGAAGCAAATTTTAAACAAGTTTCAAAATATGTACATGCGACGTCTCGTGGTCACGAAGCCATTCAAACAGCTTTAGGGTTACAGCTATTACCACAAGATTATGCATTTCCGTACTATCGTGACGACGCAATGCTATTGGCTTTTGGTATGCAACCTTATGATTTAATGTTGCAATTATTAGCAAAAAAGGAAGATCCCTTTTCTGCTGGGCGTACTTATTATTCACATCCAAGTTTAAAAGATATTGATAAACCTAAAATACCACACCAATCTTCAGCAACAGGAATGCAAGCCATACCTGCAACTGGAGTTGCGATGGGAATGCAATATCTTGAACAACAAGATTTAAAAAATGTAATTCTTGATGAAAGTCAAGTGCTTAAAGAAAACCCAATTACAGTATGTAGTTTAGGTGATGCTTCAGTCACAGAAGGAGAAATAGCAGAAGCATTTCAAATGGCAGCATTAAAGCAAATGCCAATACTATATTTAGTACAAGATAATGGTTGGGATATCTCCGCAAACGCAGCAGAAACAAGAGCTCAAAATGCATATGAATACGCGCAAGGGTTTCATGGCTTAGAAGCTATTTCTATCGATGGCGCAAATTTCACAGAAAGTTATCAAGCGCTAGAAAAAGTAATAGCTACTATTCGTAAAGAACGCCGTCCGTTTTTAGTACACGCTAAAACACCATTATTAAATCACCATACATCAGGGGTACGTATGGAATGGTATCGTGATGATTTAGAAGAAGCTCGTTCTCGTGATCCATACCCAGTATTAAAACAACAATTATTAGATGCTGGTTTTACAAAACAAGAAGTTGAAACCATAGAAGCTTCTGCAAAAGCAAGAGTACAATCCGATTTTGAAAAAGCATTACAAGCAGAAGATCCAACACCAGAAGATTTATTTACTCATGATTTTGCTCCAACACCAATTACTGAAGAAGTAGGTGAGCGTTTCCCAAAACGTGATGAGAAAGTGGTGATGGTAGATTGTGCCTTATTCGCTGTAGAAGAGTTAATGAAGAAACATAAAGAATGTTTGCTATATGGGCAAGATGTAGGAGGACGTTTAGGGGGTGTATTTCGTGAAGCTGCTACTTTAGCACAAAAATTTGGAGACAACCGTGTGTTTAATACGCCAATTCAAGAAGCATTTATTGTAGGGTCTACAGTGGGGATGTCTGCAGTTGGATTAAAACCAATAGTTGAGGTTCAGTTTGCAGATTATATTTGGCCAGGATTGAATCAATTATTTACTGAGGTAAGTCGTAGTTGTTATTTAACAAATGGAAAATGGCCAGTGTCAATGATTCTTCGTGTGCCTATTGGAGCTTATGGTAGTGGTGGCCCATATCATTCATCATCTGTAGAAAGTGTGATTACTAATATTCGAGGAATTAAAATAGCATACCCAAGTAATGGTGCTGATTTAAAAGGTTTGATGAAAGCTGCATACTACGATCCAAACCCTGTAGTTATTCTGGAGCATAAAGGGTTGTATTGGTCTAAAGTTCCTGGTACTAAAGGTGCAACATCAATTGAGCCAGCTGAAGATTATATTTTACCATTTGGAAAGGCTAATGTACTACAGGAGATCTGGAAGCAAGAAGATAAAGAAACATTAACTATTGTAAGTTATGGTATGGGAGTACATTGGGCGATGAATGCAACTAAAGGTATGCGTGAACAAGTTGAGGTCATTGATTTAAGAACATTATATCCTTTAGATGAAGATTCAATAATGAAATCAGTTAAGAAAACAGGAAAATGTTTAGTGGTTACAGAAGAACCTACTAATAATAGTTTTGCAAGAGCTTTATCAGGTAGAATTCAAGAAGAATGTTTTAAATATCTAGATGCACCGGTAATGACTATTGGTAGTGAAAATATGCCAGCAATCCCTTTAAATTCTACATTAGAGCAGACGATGATTCCATCTACTGAAAAGGTAAGAGTTAAGATTGAAGAGTTACTGAATTATTAATAATTCGGAATGAATTATCACAATAATAGCATAGAGTTAAAGGAAAATGGATATTCTATTTTGAGTAATTTATATACTTCAGATGAAGTTGAACAGATTTTGACTTGTATAGAAAAGATTGAAATTGAAAATGACTCATCTACAAAAACAAAAGATTTATTTGCAATCCGTCAGCTTGTAAAAAATGTTCCTGAATTAGGCGACTTACTTTTCAATAAGAAGTTAATTCAATTAATGTCTGATCTGTATGATTCTCATTATTTTCTAACCAAGTCTATTTATTTTGATAAACCTAGCACTTCAAATTGGTTTGTTGGGTATCATCAAGATTTAAGTATTTCAGTTGATAAGAAACTTGAATTAGAAGGTTATCATAATTGGACTTTTAAGAAAGGTTTATATGGGGTTCAACCACCAATCCAAATTTTAGAGGATACAATTATTGTTAGAATTCATTTAGATGATACAAATGAAAATAATGGCGCTCTAAGAGTTATTCCTAAATCACATCTTAATGGAGCTATTCGTTCCAAATCTGAACATTGGAATTTAGAAAATGAAAAAATTTGCAAGGTAAAAAAAGGTGGTATTATGCTAATGAAACCATTAACTCTACACGCATCTAATAGAACGACTAATGGTAAGAAAAGAAGAGTAATTCATTTAGAATTTAATAAACACAATCTTGCACAACCATTAAATTGGTTAGAAAAGCGTGAAGTTAATATTGCTTGATACTGTTTTAATCGCTAATTAGAATCATCATTTTTTATCTATTGGTTTTTGTATATTTAAAACCGTATAACCAATTACCTGATGATAAAATTCTTTAGAAAAATTAGACAAAAACTACTCTCTGAAAATAAATTCAGTAAGTATCTGATTTATGCAATCGGAGAAATTGTTCTTGTAGTTATTGGAATTTTGATTGCACTACAGGTTAATAACTGGAATGAATCGAGGGTTCAAAGACAAAAAGAAATTGTCATTTTATCAGAGCTAAAAAAAGAATTAGAAGATGACCTTGAAACAGAATTTATTCCTGCGATTGATTATTTAAAAGAAACGAATCAAACAACACTTAAACTGTGGAGGTATTATAATGAATATCATAATAATAACAGCAAAATAATTCCAAAAGATTCACTTAGGTATTACCTTAGCTCGACCACAAGTAAATGGTATTTTGTTTTAAATTTAGGAGCCTACGAGAGTCTAAAGTCAAGTGGGATTGATATCATCTCAAATGATTCACTTCGTTCCAAAATATCTACAATGTATAGCACGCATTATCCTGAAAATGAGCCTAAATCAAACGTGGTTAATAATTACATCGACAAAGAGATTAAACCAATTTTGCTAGATAACTTTCCATTATCATCAACAAATGAACATAATTTTTTAACTAACAGTCCAAAGTTTATAAATAGAGTTGCTGGAGTCATTAACGTAAGAAGAACCCTAATAGAAACGTTAAATAGGATGAAGCCTGAAATCGAGATACTCATACAAGAAATAAGTAAAGAAATAGATAGAATTAAGGAATAAAGTTAAGTTTTAATAAATAACAAAAACCAATACACTATGCTTACCAAAAAGCGCTATTCAGTTAAAGATATTGTATTATGGTCACGCTGGGAGATATTCGTCTATCTTCTTTACGCTGCTATAATTACAGTACTTTACAAAATCATCGGATTTACATTTTTAAACGTACCATGGACACCAGTAGCTTTAATAGGTACTGCGGTAGCGTTTATGGTTGGGTTTCAAAATAACTCAGCTTACGGACGTATTTGGGAAGCACGTAAAATATGGGGTGCTATTGTAAATACATCGCGTACTTGGGGAATGAAAGTTCAGGCGATGGTAAGCAATGAATATGCAAACGAACCCATTTCTGAAGAAGAACTACAACAACATAAAAGGACATTAATTTATCGACATATTGCTTGGATGACTGCATTACGTTATGCGATGCGTCAGCGAAAATCATGGGAAGCTTTTGATGAATCCCAAACCAATAGAGAGTGGTCTAATATGATTCATATTCCAGAAAAAGTATCTACTTTAGAAGACAATCTTTTGATGTATTTATCCAGAGAAGAAGAAGATTATGTATTGAGTAAAGGGAACAAGCAAACAGCAGTATTATATTTACAATCTAAACATATTAAAGAATTAAAGGAGAAAGGTATTATTTGGGAGTTTTCTTTTTTAGAACTTCAAAATGTTTTAGAAGAATTATTTACGCATCAAGGCAAATCAGAACGTATTAAAAACTTTCCTTACCCAAGGCAATACGCGAGCTTAGCATATTATTTAACTCGAATTTTTGTAATTTTATTACCTTTTGGAATTATCCCTGAGTTTGCAGAAATAGGAGAATCTATGATGGATAATTTTTTCAAAATAGGAGGAAATTTTATTTGGTTGAGCATACCATTTTGTGCCATTGTATCGTGGGCATTCCATATTATGGAACGTATGGCAAGAGTGGGTGAAAATCCATTTGAGGGAACTGCTAATGATGTTCCTATTTCTACAATAGCTAGAGGTATTGAAATTGATTTACGACAAATGCTAGATGAAGATTTAGAAGATATCCCTGAGCAATTCCCTGAAGAAAAAAGCGTACAAATGTAAATAGACATGATTAGGATTGTTGTTTCATGATTACTTGAAGGTTAAAACTACCTTAACATTTATTTAGTAATCAAAGATTTCCATTATATTTATAAGCTTTAAAAAATTCACAATAAATGAAACAACTAACGATCAATTTTTGTGCTGTATTAATTTTGATTTTTACAGTATCAAGTTGCAAACAATCTCAAAAAAGTACTACTGAAGAAAAACCTAAAAATGAAGTACTCGTTATGGGTATGATTCATAGCGGTCACCTTACTGATAGTGTATATACTACTGCTTATGTAGAAAAATTAATTAGAGAAATAAAGCCAGATTATATTTTAACTGAAATTCCGCCAGATCGTTTTGAAGCAGCGATAGAAGGGTTTAAAAGAGATGATAGTATTTCTGAACCACGTGTGATGCGTTTTCCAGAATATACAGATGTTGTGTTTCCATTAACGAAAGAAATGGACTTTGAAATTATACCAACGGCAGGATGGACACGACCTATGGCTTTAGAGCGTCAACAAAAGTTAAGAGCTATTAGTCAAGATACATCTAGAGCAGCAGATTGGGCAGCATATAGAGAAGGAAATCGACTTTCAGATTCACTATATCGAGCGACAAGGAAAGTAAATGACCCTTATTTTATTCATACTGATGAATATGATAGGATTCAAGATATAGGATTACAACCTTATAATAAATTATTTAATGTAGAACTTGGTCTTGGTGGCTGGGAAAATATCAATATTGCACATTATTGGAATATTGAAAAAGCATTAGAAAAACATCGTTATGAGGGTAAACGTATATTAATTACTTATGGTGCTGGTCACAAAGGTTGGTTTTTAAGACAATTGCGTAAACGTGATGATATTAAACTACTAGATATGAAACCGTTTTTAGACGCTATCCAATAAATTTTTAATTCGAGAACGAAGTGTTTACACACGTTCTCAATTTTATAATTAACGTATAATTTAATTACTAAAATTTAAACGTGTGAAAGCAGCAGTTTTTGAAAAATTTCAAGGGCCTATAAGCATACAAAATGTAGAAGATCCATCACCGCACTTAGATGGTGTAGTGATAAAAGTAAGTGCAACTGGATTATGCCGTAGTGATTGGCATGGATGGATGGGTCATGATAGTGATATCGATTTACCTCATATACCTGGTCATGAATTGGCAGGTATAATTGAAGCCGTTGGTAAGAATGTGAGGAATTTTAAGATTGGAGATCGTGTTACAGTGCCTTTTGTTTGTGGATGTGGCACCTGTGGGCAATGTATTTCTGGAAATCATCAAGTTTGTGATACGCAATCGCAACCTGGATTTACACACTGGGGTTCTTTTGCAGAATATGTAGCGTTGGATTATGCAGATACCAATTTAGTGAAACTTCCAGAAGAAATCACGGATGTGACAGCTGCAACATTAGGCTGCCGTTTTATTACCTCGTATCGAGCTATTGTTGCACAAGGAAAAGTATCTGGAGGTCAATATGTGGCTATTCATGGTTGTGGAGGTGTAGGATTATCAGCCATTATGATTGCTAATGCCTTAGGAGCACAAGTGATTGCGATTGATATTAATAAAGAAACATTAGATTTTGCTAGATCATTAGGAGCAGTAGCGACAATAAATGCTTCTAATCACGTCAATGTAATAGAAGAAATTAAATCTTTAACCAATGGTGGAGCACATGTGTCTATGGATGCTTTAGGGAGTGCAGTTACATGCTTCAATTCGATTTCAGGTTTACGAAAACGAGGTAAACATATTCAAGTAGGTTTAATGACGGGTGATTACCAAGATGCAAAAGTACCAATGGCTAGAATATTAGCAGATGAGTTAGAAGTGATTGGAAGTCATGGAATGCAGGCATTTAAATATCCTGAAATGTTAGAAATGATTAAAAACGGAAAACTACATCCAGAAAAATTAATAGACCGTACAATTAGCCTTCAAGAATCAACCACCGAATTACCTAACATGAACACTTTTGAAAATAAAGGAGTATTGGTTATCGATTCATTTTAAATTTTAAATAAATGAAAAATAATATAATTGTCATTTTTATTCTATCATTATTAGTAAGCTGTAAAAGTGAGCAAAAGGAGATTTTCGATATGGTGCTTACAAATGGTAATGTAATTAATATCGAAACAGGAGTTATTGAACAACAAGATATATTTATAAATGATGGACGCATTGTAAATATTACTGCAATAGGTAAGAATATTAATTTTACTTCTGAAGTAACAGTTGATGCTTCAGATAAATATGTGCTTCCTGGTTTTTGGGATAATCATGTGCATTTTAGAGGAGGTGATACTTTGATTCAAGCTAATAAAGAGTTTTTAAAATTATTTATGATGAATGGTATTACTACTGTTCGTGATGCTGGAGGTGATATGACACCATCTGTTATTAAATGGAATTCTCAAATTGATAAAGGCGAACTAATGGGGCCTACTATTTTTACATCTGGACCTAAATTAGATGGTCCTAGTGCAACTTGGGCTGGATCATTAGTTGTTGAAAATGTAGAAGATATTTCTAAAGCGTTAGATTCTCTTCAAAAACTGAAAACCGATTTTGTTAAAATTTATGATAGTAGAATCTCTAGAGAAGCTTTTTTAGAAACTGTTTCTCAAGCTACAGAAAGAGGTTTAATTACTTCAGGACATATGCCATTTACAGTTGAATTAAAAGAAAATATAGAAGCAGGAATAGGTGCTATTGAACATTTATATTATGTATTGAAAGGATGTTCTTCTCAAGAAAAAGAAATTACACAAGCAATTATTAATCGCGAATATGGATTTTGGCAATCCATGGCAAAATTGATTGCTACTTATGATGAAACTATTGCACAAAGCACATTTCAAAACTTAAAGAATAACAATGTATATGTAGTGCCAACACTTCATATAGGGAATGTATTAAGTTATTTAGATGAAGATGATCATAGTAATGATGCTTACTTGAAAATTATGCATAAAGGCATTATAAAAACCTATCAAGGTCGTATTAATGGTGCTTTAAATGGATCTGAAAAAGCAAGGCAAGATCGAAAAGCTTTAAACACGTTTTTTAAAGAACTATCAAAATCATTAAATAATGCAGGAGTAAATTTATTAGCAGGATCAGATAGCGGAGCATTTAATTCATACACCTATCCAGGAATTTCATTACATAAAGAATTAGAAGCAATGGTAGCTTCAGGAATTTCTACATTAAATGCGTTACAAACGTCAGGATACAATGGTTCAAAATTCCTTAAAAAAGATAAAGATTATGGAGTAATAGCTGTTGGTAAAGTTGCTGATTTGATATTGCTAAATGCGAATCCATTAGAAGATATAAAACAAACTAGAAATATTTATAGAGTTATTAAAAATAATCAAGAGTACAATCCAAAAACTATAGCAGAAGAAATTAATTGCCCGGATTGTGTTTCTCAATAAAAATAAATTAGATCAAAATGAAAAAAATTATCATTATTGCCTGTGCCTTTATAGCATTTTCTTGTGCCAAGCCTCAAGAAAAAGTTAGCCCTTCAGCCATTTTAATTTCTAATGCTAATGTTATTGATGTTCGTACTGGTAACATTATAGAAAAACGTCAAATAGTTATAGATTCGGGGAAAATTCAACAAATATCTGAAACCGTTATAAATCCTGAAGGATATGGTACTACTATAGATGGGGCTGGAAAATTTTTAATGCCTGGACTTGCAGAAATGCATGCACATATTCCGCAACCTTCAACTAGAAACCCAGAGATTGTAGACGAAACACTATTCTTGTATTTATCTAACGGTATTACAACAATTAGGGGAATGTTAGGAGGTCCATCTCATTTAGAGTTAAGAGAAAAAGCTAAAAATAATGAGATTTTAAGTCCGAGAATTTACACATCTAGCCCATCTTTAAATGGTAATTCGATTAGAACAAAAGAAGAAGCTATACAAAAAGTAACTGCTTATAAAAATGCTGGATATGATTTTTTAAAAATGCACCCGGGAATTCAATTAGAAGTATTTGATGCAGCTATAAAAACAGCAAAAGAATTAGGATTGCCTTATGCAGGTCACGTTCCTGTAGATGTAGGCGTTCGTCACGCAATGGAGAGTGGGTATGCTTCTATTGATCATGTGGATGGTTTTCTAGAAGGTTTAGTACCACAATCTGCTAATGTAAACCCTAATGATAATGGGTTTTTTGGATATGGATTTACACCACTTGCAGATGTCTCTAATATTGATGAATTGGTTACTATGGCCAAAGAAAATAAAGTTTGGATTGTTTCAACACAGAGTTTATATGAGCGTTGGTTTGCTCCAGTAACTGGAGATGAGCTATTAAAAGATCCAGAGATGAAGTATATGGCAGCATCTACTTTAGCTAATTGGAAACGTAGAAAAGCAGAGTATACAGAAACAGATGATTTTAGTGTTTCCCAATGGGAAAAGTTTAATGAAATCAGAAGAGAACTAATGCGAAAACTACAAGCAGGAGGGCATGGTATGTTATTAGGTTCTGATGCCCCACAGTTGTTTAATGTACCAGGATTTTCAATTCATCACGAAATTGATGGAATGTTAAGAGCTGGATTAACACCTGCACAAATTATTGAATCAGGAACTATTAACCCTGCTATTTATTTTGGAGAAGAAAAAACCTTTGGAGAGGTAAAAGAAGGATTAGATGCAGATTTAATTTTGTTAAATGCAAATCCATTAGAAAATATGAAAGCATTAAAAGAAATATCAGGTGTGATGGTAAGAGGGAGATGGCTATCAAAAGATGAGATTGATGCAAAACTAGCAGAAATTGCTGAACGTAATATTAATAAATAATGATTAAACAGATGAAAATATTAATTACAAGTTTATTAGTCTTTTTTGTTTCAATTGTAAGCTCTCAAACGTTATTAAAACCTGATCGTGTATTTGATGGAACTGAAATGCATGACGATTGGGTTGTTTTAGTAGAAGGAAATTCAATTACACAAGTTGGGCCAGCATCTCAGATAAAAGCACCAAGAGGAACCAAAGAAATTCTTTTGAAAGGAAAAACGTTAATGCCAGGGCTTATTGAAGGCCACTCACATGTATTATTACACCCTTATAATGAAACGACTTGGAATGATCAAGTATTAAAAGAATCGCCTGTTGAACGTTCTATTAGAGGAGTCAATCATGTTAGAAATTCTTTGATGTCTGGCGTAACTACAATGAGAGACCTTGGAGCAGAAGGTGCTGGTTATAGCGATGTGTATATTAAAAAAACCATTAATGAAGGAATCATTATTGGACCACGATTATTAGTAGCTGGTCCAGCTGTGGTAGCAACTGGCGCTTATGGACCAAAAGGGTTTCATGATGGTGTTCATGTACCACTTGGCGCCGAAGAAGCTAGTGGTAATGATGTGATAAAAACTGTGCGGCGCCAATTAGGAAATGGAGCAGATTTTATAAAGATATATGCTGATTATAGATGGAAGCCAGGAGCACCATCACAACCTACATTTTCTTTAGAAGAAATAAAGCTTATGGTAGAAACTGCAGAAAGTGCGGGAAGTTATGCTGTAGCTCATGCCAGTACACCAGAAGGAATGCGTCGTGCTATTTTGGGGGGTGTAGAAACCATTGAACATGGAGATGGTGCAACTGCTGAGATTTTTAAATTAATGAAAGAGAATGGTGTTGGACTTTGTGCAACTCTTGCTGCTGGAGATGCTATTTTACAGTACAACGGATGGAATAAAGGAAGAGACCATGAACCAAATCGTATTAAGCAAAAAAAGAAATCCTTCAAGTTAGCTATGGAATCAGGTGTAGATATAGTTTTTGGAGGTGATGTTGGAGTATTTTCACATGGAGAGAATTATAGAGAATTAGAGTTAATGGTAGCATATGGAATGGAATCGATTAAAGCACTGCAATCGGCTACTTCTGTAAATGCGAGAATATTTCACTTAAATAATTTAGGGCAGCTTAAAAAAGGATTTTTAGCAGACATTATTGCTGTAGAAGGTAATCCAGTTAAAAATATTGAAGCAATGCGTAATGTTACGTTTGTAATGAAAGATGGAGAACTCTATAAGAATGAATAGATAATTTTATTATAATAGGTATTTTTATATTTTTATAAATGATGTAAAAATACCTTCTATTGGATCGCAAAAACACATTTTGGAATACTCCTATTTCTATTTTAGATACTAAAAAAGAAAAATGGAGTGTTATTTTATTTTTAAGTGTGTTTATTCCTTTATTTTTAATTGTTTTCCAACCTTTTGGGGTTAATAATTATGATCCAACTCACCGTATTAATCCTGATCTTTTAATTGGTGCTATAGGATTTGGTTTTGTTAATGGGTTTACGATCGGTATCTATGAATTTATTATTACTCCTTATTTATTTAAAAAGAAAACTGTAGCAGAACATTTTGTTAGATTATTCTTATTATTGATAATATTATCTTCAACGATTTATTTGTTTTACAATATTATTGGGAGCTTTCATGATTGGAAGTGGTCAAGTTATTTTGGATTTATTCG
Organism: Flavobacteriaceae bacterium; assembly: GCA_003443635.1. Classification (NCBI taxonomy): domain Bacteria; kingdom Pseudomonadati; phylum Bacteroidota; class Flavobacteriia; order Flavobacteriales; family Flavobacteriaceae; species Flavobacteriaceae bacterium. Next base: position 1,052,078 of record CP031964.1, read on the forward strand.
AGACATTTCATTGATGAGTATCATTCCAACAGGATTGATTATTCTATATGTAAATTATAAGAAAACTAAGAATGCTTATGAAATCCTTTTAGAGCAACCAAAGTTTAATGTGCGAGAAAAAACATTAATTAAACTAGAATCTGATAATGGTAAGGACTCTATTTCTATAGCTTTAAATGCATTACTTTATATTGAAGCTCAAGATAACTATGTTTCAGTGTATTATTTGATGAACAACCAGGTGAAAAAGCAATTACTACGTATTACCATGAAAGTATTAGAATCGAATTTAAAAGATATGGCAATTGTGAGATGTCATCGATCATATTTAGTTAACATAAATAAGATTACGAAAGCAAAAGGAGATGGGCATCAAATGAAATTATATGTAAGTAATATTGTAAATCCTATTCCTGTTTCACGTTCTTATATTTCGTCTTTAAAAGAAATTATGGCTACTTACCACAAATAATTAATTTTCGCCACAAGCTATGTAACAGCTACTACTTGAGCTTGTCATAATGATGTAATTTAATATTAATAAAAAACTTATTCATTATGAAAACACCAATCGCAGTACGCTCAAGAAACAATATATTTGGGATTTTATCCTTAATTATTGGATTTACATTTTTAACTACTTGGTTACCTTTACTACGAGCTTTATTTGATGGAGAATCTTATAGCTGGGGAATGGGTTATTTCGGACTTTCTTTTTCAGGAAAAGGCTTAACCTCAGATTATTTAATACTAATAGTTTTTTTAATTCTATATATAGCTTTGTTTGCTTCTTTTAATTGGATTAAAAACCGAGTTATATTTTATTTGTTATTGTTTTGGTGGTGGCTTCACAGTTTTGGAAATTTATTATATGATATTATTAAAAATGGAGATAGTATGTTTCACGGAGATACCTTAAATATTCATGTTTCAATATCTGCAATAGTAATACCATTATCTATAATTGCGTTAGGGCTAATTATTTTCATTATTAAAAAAGACAAGCAATTACAAGAAGTTCATATCGCTTGGAGTCGTTCAAATAATATTAAAGTTCTTATAATTTTAGGACCGTTAGTATTGCAAGGTGTATTTTTTGCTATTGGAGAACCACACGGAATTACAGATCAGATAGGTGTATTTATAGCAATAATACAATGTTTTGTAATTTGGTTGATATTTAAGCCTTCAAGAATTGAATAACTTTTTAGTAATACCTTTCCAGCGAAGTCTCCTTACAAATCGTCCTTGTTCTGGAGTAATTAAAAACTCAATATTTTTATTAATAGAAGCTTTTAAATAACCAAATATATAATCTTTAAAAAGTAAAAAACTCCTCTTTTTAAAAGCTAGTTTTAAAGCTGATAAAAAAGCTAATGGTAATCCAAAACGAAGCTTATAAAGAGCTTCACCTTGTAAATACTTGGCACCTCTAACATAACCTGAGCCGGTTGGTTTTAGGTGCTTTACTTTTAGAGTTTCATCTGTTTTAAGTTGCCAGCCGTAGTATTGTGCTAAAAGTTCATCTACAGTATCCCAACCCATAGATAATTTTAGTTTTCCAATTTCTAAAAAACATTCTTTTCGATAAGCTTTTAACGCACCTCTAATATGGTCTTTATTTGTTAGACCTTCAATCACCCAATCATTATTTTTCTCAATATAACAGAATCCTGCTGCCATTCCTAACTTATTGTCAGCTGTAAAATGAGAAGCTAGAGTTTCTAAATAATTATCAGGAAAAACCAAATCAGCATCAAATTTGCAAATAATATCATAATTATCATCTAAAATATCGTAACCTTTATAAAAAGCATTAATGATTTTTGCACCAGGAATATGTTGATCAGAAGAGTTTGAATTAATTAAAGTTATCCAATTGTAATCATTTGAGAGTTTTTCAACAATAATTTGAGTGTCATCTGTAGAGTTATCATTAACGACTACTACTTGTTTAGGAAGTAAAGTTTGTTTAGCTAAAGACTCTAAGGTAAGCTGTATAAAATCTTCTTCATTATGAGCGGGTATGACGATATAAATATCCATTTTTAAAGCCATTATTTAATTCGCTCTGCATAAACTATATAATATCGAGGTGTGAACCATCTTAAAATAGGGCGAATTCCAATTTTTTTAGTAGGATTAGTCCATTTTTTTCTATCGATAATTTTCCATCCAGATTTTTCTAATAACCAATCAAACTGCCAATCTTCAAATTCATGATAATGCCTATCCCACATATCCGTTTTACTTCTATACGCTGGAGAAAACCATAATTTAAGAGGGATACTAGCTACTAATTTATTGGCTTTTATAGATTTTAAAACTGTAAAAGGAGAAAGTAAATGCTCAAATATTTCAAATGCAGTAACTACATCTGCATCTGATTGTTCAATAATAGAAGTGTCAATATCCAAATCTTCACCTTTAGTGTTCTCAACTTCATAACCACGTTCTAACATTATTTCTGTAAATGGGTTATTTATCCCTAAATCTAAAATTTTAGAATTCTCAGAAATATGAGCTTTTAAAAATTGAAAAGTATATTTATATCTCTTATGAGGAAATTGATTCTCGTACACGAAAAATATTTTTTCGTTTCGCAATAGATGCGAAATCCAAATTATTAATATTTGTAAATTATGGCATTGATATGCATTCCTGCACCAACACTTGCAAATATAATAACATCTCCTTTGTTAAGGTTTTGATTTTCTATTTTATTATTTCTTATTAAATCAAATAGAGTAGGGACAGTGGCTACAGAACTATTGCCTAATTTGTGAATACTCATAGGCATTATTCCTTCTGGAGCATCAATTTTATATAACCTATAAAAACGTTTTATAATAGCTTCATCCATTTTTTCATTGGCTTGATGAATGAGTATTTTTTTAACGTCTTTAATATCCACATCACTTCTATCTAAACAATCTTTCATGGCTTGAGGTACATTGTTTAATGCAAATTCATAAATTTTTCGACCATGCATTTTTATGTAACGCGTATCTCGACATAAATCTTGATTGTTAGAGTTTCCAAAAAATAAATAATATGCTTCATCATAAGTAAATGAAGCGGACTCATGACATAATATTCCACCTTCTTCAAAAGTTTCTTCAATAACAGCAGCACCTGCACCATCAGAATAGATCATTGAGTCCCTGTCATGTTTATCAACAACTCTTGATAGTGTTTCCGAACCTACTACTAAACACTTCTTAGCGATTCCTGCTTTAATAAATGCTTGAGCTTGAATAACACCTTCTATCCAACCAGGGCAACCAAACAATATGTCGTAAGCCACACATTTTGGATTCTTAATTCTAAGACTATGTTTTACTCTTGATGCTAAACAAGGCAATATATCACTTTGAATAGTATCAGATTTTACATCACCAAAATTATGTGCTACAATAATATAATCTAGTTCTTCAGGATTTATTTTAGAATCAACAATAGCCTTTTCTGCTGCAAAAAAAGCTAAATCTGAAGAAGTTAAATGTGGCTTAGCATAACGTCTCTCAGCAATACCAGTAATGTCTTTAAATTTTTGAACAATAACATCATTAGTAGAGCCTATAGAAGACCCATCTGTATTTAAGAAGTTATGATGGCGAAAATCTTCATTTTTTTCGATTAAATCAGGAATGTAAGACCCTGTTCCAGTTATTCGAATAGACATAAATTTAGTTTTAGTTAGTTAATGCTAATCTATATAATATAACTGTAGTACTACTTTTTTTATTGAGTTAAATGATAATTTTTACGAATATGTTAAATATAAGGTGAGAATGTTATGAAATAAACATAAAAAAGCACTTGCTGTGAACAAATGCTTTTTTGTATTTACTTTTATATTAATTAAGATTTTAAACTTCCATAAAATCTTCTATAGGTGCACAAGTACAGATTAAATTTCTATCCCCATAGGCATCATCTACACGTCTTACACTTGGCCAGAATTTATTATCTTGTATGTAATCTAACGGAAAAGCAGCTGTTTCTCTAGAATATTCAAAAGGCCATTCGCTAGAAGTTACCATTGCCATTGTATGCGGTGCATTTTTAAGTACATTACTTGTATCTTCTTTAGAAACAGATTCAATTTCTTTTCTAATTGATATCATTGCATCACAAAAACGATCTAATTCGGCTTTGCCTTCACTTTCTGTAGGCTCTATCATAATTGTACCAGCTACAGGGAAAGATACAGTAGGTGCATGAAACCCGTAGTCCATTAAACGTTTTGCAATATCAGTTACTTCGATACCATTAGCTTTAAAAGGCCTACAATCTACAATCATTTCATGGGCAGCACGTCCTTTTTCACCAGAATAAAGTACTTCAAAATGACCAGATAAACGTTCTTTAATATAATTTGCATTTAAAATGGCAACTCTAGTAGATTCTGTTAATCCTTTAGCACCAAGCATACAGATATATCCATAAGATATTAAACATGCTAATGCAGAGCCATATGGTGCAGCCGAAATGGCTGAAATGGCCTGATCACCTCCTACATTAATTACAGGATTACCTGGTAAAAATGGTACAAGTTGTTCTGCTACACAAATAGGACCTACACCTGGCCCACCACCACCATGAGGTATAGCAAATGTTTTATGTAAGTTTAAATGGCAAACATCTGCTCCAATATTACCTGGGTTAGTTAATCCTACTTGGGCATTCATATTGGCGCCGTCCATATACACTTGCCCACCATTATCATGTATAATTTGTGTGATATCTTTAATAGCAGATTCAAACACACCATGAGTTGATGGGTATGTTACCATTAAGGCAGCCAAATTATCTTTATGTATAATAGCTTTTTCTCTAAGATCATCAACATCAATATTACCTTCATCTGTAGATTTTGTAACTACAACTTTCATTCCAGCCATAACCGCACTTGCAGGATTTGTACCGTGTGCAGATGATGGAATTAAACAGATATTACGATGTCCTTCATTACGAGATTCGTGATATGCTTTTATAACCATTAATCCAGCAAACTCACCTTGAGCTCCAGAGTTTGGTTGAAGCGAAGTATCTGCAAACCCAGTGATTTCAGTAAGTTGATCTGCTAATTTTTGCATTACAAACTGATAACCTTCAACTTGATTTAAAGGAGCAAAAGGATGTATATTACCCCAATTTGACCAACTTAAAGGCAACATTTCTGCTGCTGCATTTAGTTTCATAGTACAAGATCCTAAAGAAATCATAGAGTGATTTAAAGCAAGATCTTTTCGTTCTAAAGATTTAATATAACGCATTAAATCTGTTTCAGAATGATAGGTGTTAAAAACTTCATTTTCTAAAAATGAAGATGACCTTTTTACATTATTATTAATATTATCACTATCAATAATCTCTGAAATAGTTATTGCATTTTTTGAAATTGCTTCTGCAAAAATTGAATTGATAAGATTTATATCTTGAAGTGAAGTTGTTTCATTTATTGAAATAGAAACAGTCTCATCATCTGGATAGTAAAAATTAACTTCTTTAGTTTCTGCTATAGTTTTTACTTTTGAAGCATTTGTTTTAATTTGAATAGTATCAAAATAAGAATCATTAGATTGATATAAACCAAGTCGCTCTAAACTATCAACTAAAGTGGAAGTTGTATTGTGTACTTTATTAGCAATATAATTTAAACCTTTAGGGCCGTGATATACGGCATACATACCAGCCATCACAGCAAGTAGTACTTGAGCTGTACATATATTAGAAGTTGCTTTATCTCTTTTTATGTGTTGTTCACGCGTTTGTAACGCCATTCTTAAAGCCCTATCTCCATTTGTATCTTTGGTTACACCTATAATACGTCCAGGAATACTTCGTTTATAATCTTCTTTTGTAGCAAAATAAGCTGCATGTGGACCTCCATAGCCCATAGGGATACCAAAACGTTGTGTTGTTCCTACTACTACGTCTGCTCCAAATTTTCCAGGAGCTTCCAGTTTAACTAAACTTAAAATATCTGCAGCAACAGCTACTTTTATTTGCGCTTCTTTTGCTTTTAATATAAAACTAGAAATGTCATTAATTCGTCCTGATTTTCCAGGATATTGAAGTAGTGCGCCATAGAATTCTGTAGAGAAATCAAATGACTCAGCATTACCCAGAACCAATTCGATTCCTAAAGGAATAGCTCTGGTTTTAAGTAATGATAATGTTTGAGGTAAAACTTCATCAGAAACAAAGAATTTTATAACATTATCCTTTTTTTGTTGACGTTCTCTTACTGCAAATAGTAATGCCATTGCTTCAGCAGCAGCTGTACTCTCATCTAAAAGCGATGCGTTTGCTAATTCCATACCAGTAAGATCTGTGATCATTGTTTGGAAATTTAAAAGAGCTTCTAAACGACCTTGAGCAATCTCTGCCTGATAAGGTGTATATGCAGTATACCACCCTGGGTTTTCAAGAATGTTTCTTTGAATAACAGCTGGTAAATTTGAAGGATGATATCCTAATCCTATATAAGATTTAAAAACTTTATTTTTTGATGCTAAATGATGAATATGAGTTAAATACTCTTGCTCACTCATTGCAACATCTAAGCCTAAAGGATTAGAGAGTCTGATTTTATCAGGAATAGTTTGATTAATAAGTTCATCTAAAGTATCCACACCAATTGTTTTTAGCATGTCTTTATGATCCACTTCTCGAGGACCAATATGTCGTAGTGCAAAAGAATCTGTATTCATCCTTGTTTTTATTGTATTTTGATGAGCAAAATTACGTAAATATTAGCGTTTTTAATCTACCCATAATGAAAGTTTTTAACCAAACAAAAGGATTATTAACAGATTAACTATTTTTGTTATATGCAATTTTTAAAACGTGTATTCGAATTTTATATAAACAGTAGTATACATGTTGCTTTGGCTGTTTGTAGCTTGGTATGTGTCACAATATTTGAATTTGATTTAAAATTAAATTACAACCTACTTTTATTCGTGTTTTTTGCCACAATAACAGGATATAATTTTGTAAAATATTTTGGATTAGCAAAATTTCACCATCGGGAGCTTGCAAATTGGCTAAAACAAATTCAAATTTTCTCTCTCTTATGTTTTCTCTCTCTCTGCTATTTTTCTTTAAAATTAGAGTTTATAACATTAATTTATTTAGGCGGATTAGGAGTAATCACATTTTTGTACGCTATTCCTTTTTTGCCGAAATCTATTTTTTTAGATAATGGTAAAAACCTAAGAGCTATTAGTGGCCTTAAAATTTATGTGATTGCTTTGGTTTGGTCAGGAACAACAGTAATTATCCCTTTAGTTAATGAAAATTATATAATTAATACAGATGTGATATTAACTGCAATACAACGTTACATATATGTATTAGTAGTAATGCTTCCGTTTGAAATTAGAGATTTACAATTTGATAATTTAAAATTATCTACTATTCCTCAACGTATAGGAATAAAGCTTACCAAAATAATTGGAATAGTATTATTGCTATTATTTTATAGCATTGAAATTTTTAAAAATGAAATTGCTGAAAAACAATTATTACTACTTTTTATTATAGTAGTAATTGTTGCATTGTTTTTAATATTTAGTAAAATAAACCAAAAAAAATATTATAGTTCTTTTGGAGTAGAAAGTATACCTGTAATTTGGTTACTGATTTTGATTTTGCTTCGCTAATTCTTCTGCCAAACGTTCTTTTAGCCCTTTTTTACTTGAAGCAGGCATGGTCTCTACTTTAGGGTTTTTTGTAAGTTTTGTTAGGGCATTATTCTTTTTTGTATAAGCTCTACAAGCTTTACAGTGCAATAAATGTAAAGATAATATGATTTTTTCCCACAAACTAGCTTCTCGATATTGATTCTTATCACAGATGTGATTTGCGTTACTACACTCTAATCGTATTTTTTTACTCATTTTAAAACCAAATTTTTTCCATACAAGCAGCCATAGCTGTTCTTGCTCTGTGTATAATTACCCAAAGGTTAGACGCAGTAATATCTAAATCATTACAAATAGTTTCAGTATCATACCCATCAAGAGTTTTCATTTTAAATACTAAAGCTTGTTTTTCTGGAAGTTTACCTATACAGTTATGAATAGCTAAACCTAATTCTCTATTTTCAAGATTATCTTCTGCTGTTTTATCATAAGGATCAGCAACACGTTGCTCTAACCAATCTCCTTCGTTATCGGTATCTGCACTAAAATTAACTCTAACTTCAGCTTGACCTTTTTTAGAATTTATTTTTCGATAATGATCTATTATTTTTCGTTTTAAAATAGAAACTAACCAGGTACGCTCACTTGCTTCACCTTTAAAATTTTTCATAGATTTTAATCCAGCAAAAAAAGTCTCTTGCACTAAATCTTGAGCAGTATCAGAATCTTTTACTCTAGTAATTGTATAATTAAACAAATAATCAGAGTAAGAGTCTATCCACTTATTTGGATCAATGGTGTGTTTTGACATTATAGAATATTTCTAATGTAATGAGCAAAAATAATATAAAAACTCGAAATTTATGCTTTCTTAATGTTTTTAATACAGTATTAACTATAATCCATGATGAAGCTTAGCTTTTAAGATTGCTTTTAGTGCTATTTCTATATTAGAATATTCAAATTAAAGTTTTAAATAATCTAAAATCTTAAATATTCATGCTCTAATTATTCATTTTTAAACTCAAGAATTCCCTTTTGATATGATTTTTTTAGTAAAGACATAGTTAATATGTTGCTTTGTTCAGGAATTCATTCTGTAGGAAAGATTTCTATGAAAAAGAGAAGGGTTTGACTATAAAAGTTGAACCCTTTTTGATTATAATAACTTTCATAAAAGAGGTCGTATTTTAATTTATTTTAAATAATCTTCCATAAATATAGCAACGCCATCTTCTTTATTACTTAGTGTAGTTGCATTAGATACAGCAAGTACTTCTTCTTTAGCGTTTTCTACTGCAACTCCAAAACCAACAGATTCTAACATTTCAATATCATTATAATTATCCCCAAAAGCTAAAATGTGTTTTAAATCTAAATCATTGTATTTTGATTGTAGAAGAAATTCAATAGCAGTTTTTTTAGAAATATCTTTATGTGAAATTTCTAAATAAGTTGGTTTAGAACGATATCCTATTACCTCATTAGAGAAATGCTCTTTTAAAAAAATACTTAAACTGTCAATTTCTTTTTCATCACCCATACACATAATTTTATGTGAACCTTTGTTTTCTGTACCCCATTTTAATATGGTGTTCTCAATTGGGTTAACAGTAGGGGTTACCTTGGTGTTATTTTGTTCTCTTTTTGCCCAATAATCCATTTCTGGCACAAACCACTCGTCATTATGATATAAACTTGTGTGTATTTGAGTGCCTTTACAAAAATCTGTAATGCTTCTAGTTGTATTAATATTAATTTCTGTAGTATGCAGTACACTTCCGTTGTCTATTACTAGGCCACCGTTATAAGCAATCATTGGCAATTGAGTAATATCTAATTCTTGTTGTAAATGCAACATTGCTTTGGGCATTCGCGAAGAAATTAATATAAAGGGTGTTTTTGCATTATTTTTTATTGCAGTGATAGTTCTTTGAGATAGTTGACGATCTTTATTTAATAATGTTCCATCTATGTCCGAACAGATTAATTTTATATCCATAATTAATTTATCTTATTTAAGTAATCCAGCTCTTTTAAGCAAAGCTTCAGGTTTTGGTTCTTGACCTCTAAAACGTTTGTAAAGTGTCATAGGGTTTTCTGTGCCTCCTTTAGAAAGTATATTATCTTTAAATTTTGCAGCTATTGTTTTATTAAAAATACCTTCTGCTTTAAAATAATCAAAAGCATCAGCATCTAATACTTCTGCCCATTTATAACTATAGTATCCAGAAGAGTAACCTCCTTGAAAAATATGTGAAAAAGCAGTGCTCATACAATTCTCTTTAACATCAGGATATAGTGATGTATTTTTAAAAGCGTTTGTTTCGTAATCTTTTACATTAGTGATTTTTGATGGATCTTGACCATGCCAACTCATATCTAATAAACCAAAACTTATTTGACGTAGTGTTTGCATTCCTTCGTGAAATGATGCAGATTCTTTAATTTTAGTAATTAGATCCATTGGGATGACTTCTCCAGTTTCGTAATGTTTAGCAAATAAGGAAAGAGCTTCTTCCTCATAACACCAATTTTCGAACACCTGACTAGGGAGTTCAACAAAATCCCAATACACACTAGTGCCTGATAAACTAGGGTAGGTAGTGTTAGCGAGCATACCATGTAAAGCATGACCAAACTCATGAAAAAGAGTTGTAACTTCATTAAATGTTAATAAAGAAGGTTTACTTTTGGTAGGTTTTGTAAAATTACAAACGATAGAAATATGAGGTCTTTCATTAATATTATTTTTAATGTATTGCGATTTGAATGATGTCATCCAAGCTCCATTTCTTTTTCCTTCTCTTGGAAAAAAGTCTGCGTAAAATATAGAAACAAATTCTCCTTTTTCATCTCTAACTTCATAAGTTAATACATCTTCATGATATTTGTCTATAGTGTTTATAATGTTAAATTCTAAACCAAATAGTTTTTTAGCAACTAAAAATGCACCGTCAATAACATTTTCTAATTTAAAATACGGTTTTAATATTTCGTCATCAAGATTGAATAATTTTTGCTTCAACTTTTCAGAATAATAAGATGCATCCCATTTTTGAAGTTGATCTATATTATCTAAATCTTTAGCAAAACTTTCTAAATTTTTAAATTCACGTTCAGCGGCAGGTTTAGCTTTCTCAAGCAAATCATTTAAAAATCGATCTACTTTTTCTGGAGTTTCTGCCATTCGTTCTTCAAGAACAAAATGCGCATGGGTTTTGTAACCTAATAAATTGGCGCGTTGGTGACGAAGGTTCGCAATTTTTAAAACATTATTTTGATTGTCTAAATTATCATTCTTGAATCCTTTACTCCCAAATGCTAAAGATATTTTTTTTCGTAACTCTCGATTATCTGCATATGTTACAAATGGTATATAGCTAGGATAATCTAGAGTAAATAACCAACCCTTTTTGTTTTTTGATTCGGCTAATTGTTTAGCAGCTTCTTTTGCACCGTCTGGTAAACCTGAAAGATCTTTTTCGTTTGTAATGAGCATTTCAAACACATTAGTCTCTGTAAGTATATTTTCTCCAAACTTTAGCTTTAACTGGCTTAATTCTTTATCAATTTCGCGAAGTTTCAATTTGTTGTCTTCAGATAAATTAGCGCCATTACGCGAAAAACTTTTATAACGTTTTACTAGTAATGTGTGTTGCTCTGGAGTTAGATCTGAATTTTCTTTAGAATTATAAATTTCTTTTATACGTTTAAATAAGCTATCGTTTAAAGTAATGTCATTTCCAAATTCTGATAACAAAGGAGAAACTTCTTGAGCTATTTTTTGAATTTCATCATTAGTTTCGGCAGAGTTTAAATTAAAAAACACACTTGAAATGCGATCCAATTGTGCTCCAGAAAAATCTAAAGATTCAATAGTATTTTCAAATGTAGCAACTTCTGTATTTTGTATAATAGCATCAATTTCGACTTTAGCATTTTTAATAGCATCTTTAAAAGCAGGTAAAAAATCTGAAGTCTTAATTTTAGAAAAAGGAGCTGTATTATATGGCGTTGAAAAATATTGATTTAATATATTCATGAGTATTTGATATTTAGTACTTTAAAGAAATAGGCTAGTTCTTGTGCATTTTATTTAATTTAATTATTTTTGTGAAATAATTAACAGTTGTTGTTTGTAATGAAATAATAATTGGGCCGACTAATCGGCTTTAAGAGATCTCATAAACTCTTAAATAATTGATTAATAGCAGTAAAACCCTTAATTAAGAATTAAGGGTTTTATACTTTTATAACTTTATGTTTTTAGCACCTTCTATAACTTTTGCTTTTAAACTTTCTTTATAATCAATTACCTCATTGAGAATATTTTTATCTGAAGCCCCTATAATTTGTGCGGCTAATATTCCCGCATTTTTAGAACCATTTAAAGCTACAGTAGCTACAGGTACGCCTCCTGGCATTTGTAATATGGATAATACAGAATCCCAACCATCAATAGAATTACTAGATTTTACAGGTACACCAATAACAGGTAAAGGTGATAAAGATGCAATCATCCCAGGGAGATGTGCAGCACCACCAGCTCCTGCTATAATAACTTTTAAGCCTCTTTTATGAGCGTTAGTTCCATAATCAAATAATTTTTCGGGAGTTCGATGAGCAGATACAATATCAACTTCAATATCAATATCAAAACCTTTTAAAATATCTATAGCATCTTGCATAACAGGAAGATCACTAGTGCTTCCCATAATTATTCCTACTTTATTCATAAAATTCCAAATTTAAAATTTCAAAACCCAATATAATCATTTGGAGTCTGTACGTTTATTTTTGTTACGTATTGCTAATAACTTTAATCGTATTTTTTACATTTTCAGCAATTTTGCGTGCCTCATTTATATTTTCGTTTACTATAGTTACATGTCCCATTTTTCGGAATGGACGAGTTTGCTTTTTTCCATAAACATGAGGTGTTACACCATCCATATTCATAATTTGTTCAATGTTTTTATAATTAACGTCACCAGTATATCCTTCTGCACCAACTAGATTAACCATAATCCCAGCAATTTTATTCTCGGTTTTACCTAAAGGTAAGTTTAAAATTGCACGAATGTGTTGCTCAAACTGAGATGTATAACTACTTTCAATTGTGTGATGACCAGAATTATGAGGTCTTGGAGCAACTTCGTTTACAATAATGTCGTTATTTTGAGTTTGAAACATTTCAACAGCTAAAAGGCCAACATGATCAAATGATTTAGATACTTGTAAAGCTGTATTTCTAGCTTTTTTTGCAATAGCCTCATCAATTCTTGCAGGACAAATTACATATTCTACTTGATTAGCTTCCGGATGAAACTCCATTTCTACAACAGGATATGCTTTAACTTCTCCATTTACATTACGAGATACTATTACTGCGAGTTCATTTTTAAAAGGTATTAATTCTTCTGCAATACATTCAACATTTGGAAGTTCTTTTAAATCCGAATCAGATCTTACAATTTTTACCCCCATACCATCATAACCAAATTGTGCAGCTTTCCAAACAAAAGGAAAATCTAAACTTCCTCTTTGTATGGAAGTCATAATCTCTTCTGTGTAAGCAAAACGAGAAAAAGGAGCTGTTGGTATTTTGTGATCTACATAAAATAATTTCTGTTTAGCTTTATTTTGAATAGTGCGTAATGTCTTTGAAGATGGATGTACAGTAATACCTTCTTGTTCTAATTTTTCTAAAGCTTCTATATTAACATTCTCAATTTCAATAGTAAGTATGTTTACTTTCTTTCCAAAATTGTAAACAGTATCATAATCCATTAAATCACCTTGTGTAAATTCATTTGAAGCAATTTTACAAGGAGCTTCATTGCTAGGATCCAAAACGCAAGTATAAATATCAAGTTTTCGAGTTTCGTTAAGTAACATTTTCCCGAGTTGTCCACCACCGAGAATTCCTAATTTAAAATTGGAAGAGAAATATTTCATTTTTAAATTGCTATCATTTTACTGATTAAGATGCAAAAATACATTTAAAAATTAAATCAATTTCTAAAATCGTAAATCAAAAAATGGAAATCCCTCATCAATTGATTATCTTTGCACCTTTCTAAAAACTATTAAGTGATCAAGCTTCACGATACATATTTTAAACCTTTTATTTCTGCAAAAGAAATAGATACAGCAATCTCCAGATTAGCGACAGAAGTTGCTGAAGATTTAGGAGATACAATACCTGTTTTTGTTGGTATTTTAAATGGATCGTTTATGGTTGTTAGTGATTTCGTAAAGAAATACCCAAAACCTTGCGAAGTAACATTTATAAAACTAGCATCATACGAAGGTGTAAAATCCAGTGAAGATATTCAGCGTTTAATAGGTTTAACACAAGATTTAACTAATCGAACAGTAGTTATTTTAGAAGATGTTATTGATTCTGGAAATACATTACACGAGATACATCGTATCTTTAAAAATGAATCTGTAAAACAATTAAAAATTGCAACACTTTTTTATAAGCCAAATGCATATAAAAAAGATTTCAAAATACATTATATAGGTATTAAAATTCCAAATACATTTATAGTTGGTTATGGACTAGATTATAACGGGTTAGGGAGAGATTTACCAGAAGTTTATCAAATAAAGACAACACAGCATATGACAAATTTAGTTTTATTTGGACCTCCAGGTGCAGGTAAAGGTACGCAAGCCGAATTTTTAAAAGAAAAATACAATTTAATACATATTTCTACAGGAGATGTGTTTCGATATAATATAAAAAATGAAACTGCTTTAGGAACTCTTGCTAAATCTTATATGGATAAGGGTGATTTAGTTCCTGATGAGGTTACAATAAAAATGCTTAATGCTGAAGTAGATAAAAACACAGATGCTAACGGGTTTATTTTTGACGGATTTCCTCGTACAAGTGCTCAAGCTGAAGCTTTAGGGATTTTAATGGAATCAAAAGATTCTGGAATAAATGCTATGATTGCTTTAGAAGTTGATGATGAGGTATTAGTAGAACGTTTGTTAGAAAGAGGAAAAACAAGCGGACGATCTGATGATGCAGATGAATCTATTATTAGAAATAGAATTGCAGAATATTATTCTAAAACAGCAATATTAAAAGACTATTATTCTGAACAAGATAAATATTACGGTGTGGATGGTGTAGGTAGTATTGAAGATATTACGATACGATTGAGTAGTGTGATAGATAACTTGTAGTTTTTAGGTTTTAATATAATAAAATTCCCGAAGTTTCGGGAAATGAATATGACTGAAGGGAATTTTGTAGATTATGTAAAAGTGTATGTGTCTTCCGGAAAAGGAGGCAAAGGTTCAGTACATTTGCATCGCGAAAAATATATTACTAAAGGAGGACCTGATGGTGGTGATGGAGGTCGCGGAGGGCATATTATAATTAAAGGGAACCAGAATCATTGGACCTTATATCATCTTAAATTTAAAAAACATTTTAAAGCAGGTCATGGAGAGCACGGAAGTAAAAGCCGTAGTTCTGGAGCCGATGGAGAAGATGTATATATAGATGTTCCTTTAGGAACAGTTATAAGAGATACCGATACCAATGAAATTATACACGAGATTACTGAAGATGGTCAAGAATTTGTTGTTTGTAAAGGTGGAAAAGGTGGATTAGGGAATTGGCATTTTAAAAGTTCGACAAACCAAACACCTCGTTATGCACAACCTGGGCTTCCGTTAGAAGAACGTTATATTACTCTTGAACTTAAAATACTTGCTGATGTTGGATTGGTAGGATTTCCAAATGCAGGAAAATCTACCTTGTTATCTGTTATTACTTCAGCAAAACCAAAAATCGCAGATTATGAATTTACAACATTAAAACCTAACTTGGGTATTGTAGAGTATCGCGATTTTCAATCTTTTGTAATGGCAGACATTCCTGGAATTATTGAAGGAGCTGCCGAAGGAAAAGGGCTTGGACATTATTTTCTTCGTCATATTGAACGTAATTCAACATTACTGTTTATGATCCCTGCAGATGCAGATAATATTAAAAAGCAATATGATATATTATTGGATGAATTACGCCGTTACAATCCAGAATTATTAGATAAAGATAAGTGTATTGCGATAACAAAAAGCGATATGTTAGATGACGAGTTAAAATCGGAATTAAAGACAGAACTCGACAATGAATTAACTACAGAATATCTCTTCATTTCATCTGTAGCACAACAGGGTATTACAGAACTTAAAGACAAGCTTTGGAAAATGTTGAATGATTAACCAAAGTTTTTACATTAACACTTTATCTTAAATAAATTGTCTTTTTTTGATTAATTTTATAGAAAATCTACATCTATGAAACTGATTAAAATTATAATTCTCGTCTTACTTTTTACATCTTGTGCTCCCATATTAGTAAATTACGATTACGATAATAAAACAGATTTCACTTTATATAAAACATATAATTACTATTCAGATTTAAATACGGGTTTAAGCGAACTGGATGAAAATCGATTATTGGATGCTATAGATATTACAATGAAATTAAAAGGATTAGAATTATCGGATAATCCAGATTTTTTAATTGATATTAAAACTGGGGAGTTTCAAGGAAATTCACAAAGTACTGTAGGTGTTGGTTTAGGCGGCACAGGACGCAATGTTGGAGGAGGAATTTCTGTGGGTATCCCAATAGGGCAATCTTTAGTAAATCGTCAAATAATTATTGACTTTATAGATGATAATAAAAATGGATTATTTTGGCAAGTAGTTAGCGAAAGCAGTTATAATCCCAAAGCCAAACCCGAGCAAAGAGAATTGAAATTTAAGGCAATTATAGATAAAGCCTTATCCAAATATCCTCCTAAACAAGAATAAAATATAATAAAAAAAGAGGTCTAAAAACCTCTTTTTTTATTACTAATGACTTGATGCTTTTTTAATTTAAAAGATCTTTGTACTTATCTTTATAATTATAAATCATAGCTAAATTTAAAATTAATAGCCCTAAAGCTGGTCCAATATTAGCAGTATCTAAAGTTGCATGAAACAATACTGCATTTATAGATACACTCATTAATATAAGTGTCATTAAAGCAGCATATTTATTTAATAATAATGCCAACCCTGCTGCAATCTCTACAACAGCAACTAAAGTTAATGTTTTTGAAATTGTTAAAGCTCCAAAATAACTTCCAGCATCTTCGGATAAACCTTCAAATGGTGGTAAGAAGTTGAAAAATTTATTAGCACCAAATACTAAAACAAAAAGCCCAAGAATAATTCTTAAAGCCATGAAAATCTTTGAATTCATAATAAATATATTTATTAGTTAGATTTTAAAGATAAACAATAAAAATAAATACTCTTTTCTTCTCTAAAACATTTAATTAATCGAAAAATATAAATCGTTTAGCAAAATCATTTGGAAAGTTAGGAGTAAAATGTGAAAAATTGTTGAGTCTGAATACCAAAATGAAAATTGAGAGTGAAATCCTCAAAAAAGAATGAATATTTTTTAACTAGTTATAAATTAAATAAATAACTGTATTTGTGATTTCATGTTGCTGCCAAAATATTAAACGCTTATTATTATTATTATTATTATGTGTTTATGTTTTCCGTCTACCATAATCTAACAACCATTCATCATAATTATATTTTTAATCATATTTTCTGTAGTACTTTTAGATTATAAATCAAAAAACAACAGCATGATATATATTATAAAAAATCTTATAGGGTTGATAATTTGTATTTTAAGTTAAGAGTTATGAAAAAATACTACCGACAGTTGCAAGTATATTAATCGAATTTAATTTTTATTTATTATTTAAAAGAGAATTTTTATTTGTGATTCTGTATTGCTGAAATTTACCTTTATAAATTGTAAAGAGAAATACTGTAATATTTAAAATCAAAATACTTAACCGTTAAGTCAATTTATATGAATTAACTAGGTTTATAAAAAAAAATACTTCGAATTAAACAACTAAAACAGATATTAAAAAATGAAAAAACTAAATCTTTTATTATTTACTATTTTGATTAGTTTGTGTGTTAATGCACAAACTGTTACAGAGATTTCTAGAAGTTGGACTTCCTTTGTTCAATCTATAGATATTCAATCAGATACATTGAGAAAATTTAAAGTCATTGCATCTGTAAAGGTTGAAACGAGTGACGATAAGGCTAGAGCAGGAGTTTGGGCAAGAGTAGATAATAAACCAAATCAAGGTAGAGGTTTTTTTGATAATATGGGGAATAGACCTATAAGGACTAATAAATGGCAATCATATACAATTGAAGGAATTATAGATTCTAAATCAGAAAAAATTAATTTTGGAGGGATTCTCTATAATAATGGCAAATTCTTCTTTGATAAATTTGAAATTTATATTGAGAATGACAATGGGGAATATGAATTCGTAAATATAGATAATTCTAGTTTTGAAGATGTAGTAGTTGATAATACTATTCCTAAATGGGATGAAGGAGTTACTAAGGAGAGAATTGTTAAAGTAAAAGAGTTTAGTTTTATATCAAATAAGGATAGTGTTGATGGCAGTTATTCATTATTAATAGAAGGTAATGGTATTAAACCTACAAGTCAAGAAATAGGTGATGTTAGAGAAATATTCCCTTATTTAGGAATTATAATATCTTTATTGTTTATTTTAATATTTATAATTTCATCTATCACTAATATATTATCAACGGCAGACGCTACATGGTCTAAATTTAGACGTATTGGATTTAGGTTTTCATTCATTTATTTTTCATTTATTATCCTTTTTCAAAACAATGGAGCCTATCCATTTTTTGGGTTTATAATTCAAAAACCATCAGAATGGCTACAAAAATTTGGAATTTGGTTTGGAGACCATATTTTAAAAATACCATATATTATTAGTACTGGTCCTAATGGTAGTGGAGATACAACATATGATTATATAGTAGTATCGATAGGGTTTTTAGTAGCCGTTTTAGGTGCTATAATTTGGTCTGTTTTAGATAGGAAGCGAACACATTATACTAAAATGTATTATTGGTTAACTACAGGCATACGTTATTATGTAGGACTAATGTTAATTAGTTATGGAATGGTAAAAGTTATTCAACTGCAGTTCCCTTCACCAACATTTTATAGGTTGTTAGAACCTTATGGAGAATCTTCTCCTATGGGATTAGCTTGGACATTTTTAGGATTTTCAGAAGGCTATAATATGTTTATGGGTATTGCTGAGGTTTTAGCAGGATTGTTGTTATTTAGAAGAACTATGACTTTTGGAGCTGTGATCACTTTAATGACGACTATGAATGTTATGGCGGTAAATTACTTTTTTGATGTGCCTGTTAAAATATTATCTACACATCTAGTAATTATGACATTATTTTTATTGTCTAGAGATATTAAAAAAGTAATGCTGTTTCTAGTAACAGATAAGCCTGTTGAAAAGCTTACTCTCATAAAACGCCCTCAACTAAAAAAAGGAGTGAATATTGGATTGAATGTATTTAAAGGAGCAATATTAATCTATGCTTTAGGGTTTGGCTTTTTCGAGCAATTAGGAAATAAAAAAATTTATGGAACAGATGCCCCTAAACCAGAGTTGTATGGCGTATATGAAGTAACAAATTATGTTATTAATGGCGATACGATAGTAGATTATAAAGATAATCGACTATGGAAAAATATTGTATTTGAAAGAGTAGGTTCTGTGCAAATAAATAAAATGAATAAGCAAAGAAGTTTTTACAGAACCGAAATGGATTCTACGACTCAAAAAGTCAAATTTTTTGCATCTCGTAGAAATCCTGAAGATTATTTTGATTTTAATTATACAAAAACAGAGAATACTTTAAACTTTAATTATATCTATAAAAACGATACAATTTCTGGGCAAACCAAACGATTAGATAAAGATGACTTTTTATTAACTAACAGAGGGTTTAATTGGATAAGTGAAAGACCATTTAATCGTTAAAACTAAAAAAAAATATTTGTTCAAAATTATGATAATTAAATGAAGCTGTCTTTTAATAAATACTACATCATATTTGGACTTATAAGCTGGATATTGTTATTTGCCTTAACATTAGGTGGGCCAAAAATATATTTTAGAACGACCCCACTGGAGTTGAATCAAGAAATTTATTTTTGGGTAGAAAGTATTCTATGCGGCATCATAGCTTTTGTATGTAGCTATTCAGTGTCCTTATATATAGATTATAAAATTAATTTAAAAGTATCGGTAAAACCTTATATATGGAAAATTTTAATAGCGTTTGTGTTTTGTCAAGTTATTTATTCATTAGTAATTTGGCCAATTTTAGACCTTGCTGCATTAACAATAAGAGGTAATAATACTACTGTTTCATTTTCGGGAAAAATATACAATGTGTTTTATTTTACAACTTTATTTTTTATTTGGTTGTTTGTTTTTTTAACGATTAAAATTTATTATCAATTAAAAACAGTTCAATTAAGACAATTACAATTAGAAACAAATTTAAAAGAATTGCAACTTAACACATTAAAAGGGCAGTTAAATCCTCACTTTATGTTTAATAGCTTAAATAATATTCGTGGTTTAATGTTAGAAGATATTACTAAATCTCGAGATATGCTTACTCGCTTATCTGAAACCTTGCGATATTCCCTTACTAAAAATGATGTAGACTCTATAGCATTTGAAGATGAATTAGAAATGGTTGAGAATTATGTTGAGATTTCTAAAATACAACTGGAAGATCGCTTACGATTTAAAACACATATTGATGAAAATTCTTTGAATAAGCAAATACCTCCAATGATTGTACAGATGTTAGTTGAGAATGCTATTAAGCATGGTATAGCGACTCTTAAAGAAGGAGGGGAGGTTATTTTAACAGCATATATCGAAAATGAAAAGCTATTAATAAGCGTTACCAATTCGGGGAAGTTAAAACAAGCTAAAGATACTACACAATTAGGAGTAGAAAATATTAAACAACGATTAGAGTTGTTATATGGAGAAAATGCTACCTTTAATTTGTTTGAAAATAATAATCAAGTAGTAGCATCTATTAAAATACCATTAAGCTCATGACATTGAATGCAGTTATCGTAGAAGATTCTCGTTTAGCTCGTAATGAGTTGAAAGAATTAATAAAGAAATATAAAGAAATTTCTCTTTTAGGCGAAGCTGAAAATGTAGATAAAGGTTTTGAACTTATCAAAAAAATGAAGCCAGATTTACTTTTTTTAGATATTAATATGCCTGAAAAAGATGGTTTTGAATTACTAGAAATGTTAGATGAAGTGCCTACAGTAATTTTTACTACTGCTTTTGATGAATATGCTATAAAATCTTTTGAATACAATGCGTTTGATTATCTGCTAAAACCAATAAGTGAAAAACGATTTTCTGACTCTATGACTAAAATTTTAGAACGTTTTTCAGTTGAACCTAATAAAACTGTTAAGGAAAACACTATAAGTCTGGATAAACAAATTTTTATAAAAGAAGGAGAAAAATGCTGGTTGGTTAAAATTAAAGATATTTCACATTTCGAAATTGTTGGCAATTACACACGCGTTTTTTTTGAAGGTCATAAACCTCTTATTTATAAATCATTAGCGCAAATAGAAGATAAATTGCCAAATGATATATTTTTTAGAGCGAACAGACAACAGGTTATCAATATTAACCATGTGAATAAAGTGTTGTCATGGTTTAATGGAAAGCTTAAGGTAGAGATGAATACTGGAGAAGAAATTGAAATTTCTAGAAGACAATCTTATTTATTTAAAGAACAATTAAGTTTTTAAATCAGTTTATTAGAATCGTATGTATTTATTTCATTAATCATTGTTTTTCAAAATAATGAAGTTTATCCGTTTTTTAGAGTATAAGTACAAAAACCAAGAGAATTACTTCAGAAATTTGCACCTTGGTTTGAAAAAAACATTTTAAATATATCTTGCGAAATTGCTACAGAACCTAATGGCAGTGAGGTATGCTTATGACTATTTAGTAATATTGATGGCTTTTATGGTAGAAGTATTAGGAGCTTTAATTTGGCCTATCCTATTTATAGAAAAAGAACGCATTATACAAAAATATATCATTGACTTACTATAGGAATATATTATTATGTAAGTTTAAGGCTAACTAGTTACGGTATGGTTAAAGTGATTCAATATATCTGGTAGGATTAGGTAAAAAAGGATTTTTTGCTAACAAATCGGTGCTTTTATTGGATAAGTGAACGCCCATATAATCGTTAAATAATATAACTTAAAAGCACTAAACAATTTGTAAATTCGTTTTATTGAATAAAGTTAATCTTATTATAAAATAAATAAAAAACGATATCGAGAAAATATTTTGGCTTTATTTTTGGAACTCTAAAATTGATATGAAAAAGATACTACTTTTACTTCTTGTACTACCTGTTTTTAGTTTTGGTCAGTCAACATTATCTAATGTTGAAAAACTATTAGAACAAAAAGAATATGAAAAAGCCGAACATATAATGATAGATTATGTAAAAAATAATCCAAACGATATTAGAGGTATTGAATTGTTAGGCGATACATATGGTTATCAAAAAAAATGGAAAGCTTCTAGTACATATTTTAAAATGTTGATTGATAGAGATAATTCTAAGGCTAATTATCATTTTAAATATGGTGGCGCTTTAGGGATGCATGCTAGAGAAATTAGTAAATTTTCTGCTTTAGGTATTATTGGTGATGTAAAAGAAGCATTTTTAAAAGCTGCAGAGTTAGACCCTAAGCATATAGAAACTCGTTGGGCTTTAGTAGAATTGTATATGCAATTGCCAGGTATTATAGGAGGAAGCAAAAATAAAGCTCTTAAATATGCTAATCAAATAGAGAAACTGTCGAAAGTAGATGGATATTTAGCTAAAGGTTATATTTATGAAAATGATGATGAACCAAAATTAGCAGAAGAGCATTATAAGATGGCGATACGAATAGGAGGCTCTATTACCTGTTTTAATAAACTAACAGAGCTTTACGAAAAAACGAACGAACCTAATAAGGCTATTGCTAATATAGAAGAAGCTCAAAAACAAGAGAAGCTTAAGGCATACCGTAATACGCTACACTATCAAATAGGTAAAGTCGCAGCTCGATATAACCTTCAGCTTGACAAAGGTGAGACTTGTTTAAAAACATATATTGAAAATTATAGTGCTAAAGATGCTGCACCTATTGAGTGGGCATACTTACGATTAGCTCAAATATATAAGCTAAAAAAAAATAAACAAGAAGCCTTAAATTGGGCAGATAAAGCAATTTCCATTCGATCAGATTTTCAAGAAGCTAAAGAGTTTAAAGAAAGTATATAAGTTTTATGTACAACTCTTTGGTATAATTTATATAATAATTTTTTATTATAAATACGTCGTAACTATAGTTAAGTTATGTGATAATTATATGGAGTTAAAATTAGAATACATATTTTATAACTTCTCTTGTCAATTAATTTGGAATTTGATATTTGGAATTTGATATTTGTTTTTATGAATGTACATTTTATAGCTATAGGTGGAGCAGCAATGCATAATTTAGCATTAGCACTATATCAAAAAGGATATCAAATTACGGGTAGTGACGATACTATTTTTGAACCTTCAAAATCACGATTAGAAACCAAAGGACTATTGCCAGAAAACTTTGGATGGTTTCCAGAAAAAATAACAGATGATTTAGACGCTGTAGTTATAGGAATGCATGCTAAAGCAGATAATCCAGAATTGTTAAGAGCGCAAGAATTAAACTTAAAGATATATTCATATCCAGAGTTTTTATATGAGCAATCTAAATATAAAACTAGAGTTGTTATTGGTGGAAGTCATGGTAAGACTACTATAACTTCTATGATATTGCACGTAATGCATTATCATAATCGTGATGTTGATTATATGGTAGGCGCGCAGTTAGAAGGTTTTGATGTAATGGTAAAACTTACTAAAGAGAATGACTTTATAGTTTTAGAAGGAGATGAGTATTTAAGTTCGCCAATAGATAGGCGTCCAAAATTTCATTTATACAAACCTAATATTGCATTATTAAGTGGTATCGCTTGGGATCATATTAATGTATTTCCAACTTATGATAATTATTTAGAACAATTTAAAATCTTTGTTAATTCAATTATTAATGGCGGCAGTATTTCTTATAATGAAGAAGATATAAGTGTGAAAGAAATTGTTGAACAATCAGAAAATTCTATTCGTAAGTTTCCCTATCAAACACCTGATTATACTATAGAAAATGGAGAAACTTTATTAGAAACTCCAGAAGGGTCGATGCCAATAGAAATATTTGGAGCACATAATCTCAATAATTTATCAGGTGCTAAGTGGATTTGTCAACATATGGGAGTAGATGAAGATGACTTTTACGAAGCGATAGCCACGTTTAAGGGGGCTAGTAAACGCTTAGAAAAAATAGCAGAAAGTAAAACAAGTGTTGCATATAAAGATTTTGCACATTCACCAAGTAAAGTAGAAGCCACTACAAAAGCTGTAAAAGCGCAGTACAGAAATAAAACTTTAATTGCCTGTTTGGAGTTGCATACTTATAGTAGTCTTAACGCTGAGTTTTTAAAGGAATATAAAGGTGCATTAGATGCAGCAGATGAGGCAGTAGTATTTTACTCGCCACATGCAGTTGAAATTAAAAAATTAAATGTGGTAACTCATGAGCAAATTGCTAACGCTTTTGAACGTGATGATTTAATTATTTATACTAATCCAAGCGATTTTAAAAACTATTTATTCTCTCAAAATTTTGATAATAAAACCTTATTGCTAATGAGTTCTGGTAATTATGGTGGCTTGGATTTTGATGAAGTGAAACAATTGATTAAATAATTTCAATTTCTACCTCCCTTCAAAATCACTCAAAAGTCCATTGTGAATCCAATTTGCCAAAGCTTCTCTGTTTTGATAATTTAGAATGCGTTTTTGATCTTTTTTGTTTTTAATATTCCCCAATTCAATGTAAACCATAGCAGGTAAAGTGTTTTTAATTAGATATAAACCACTTCTTGAACTTACTGATCCTGAATATATGCGATTAGGTTGATGCTTAGCATATTTTTGTTTAAACGAATTATGGATATTATCAGCCAAACGTTTCCCATTTTTACTATTAATATGATGATAGAAAAAAACATCTATATTTTTTCCTTTACTTCGACTATCCACATGGGTTACAATAAGCCTTTGGTATGCTCCTCTATGCTTTACATATAAATTGTTTACTGCCTGTGTACGTTGCCTTAATCGTAATCTTTGATTTCTGGGTATTTTATTATTAGGATAACTAACTTCATCATAATCAACTTCTAAAATACGTTTATCTCTAATCCCATCATTAAGATCTTTTATAATAATATATACTTTAGCACCATTTGAAAGTAATTTTCTTGCCAAGCGTAAAGTTACATCGTAAGCATATTCATCTTCAGAAATAAGTTTGCCATTATAAGTTTCTATAGCACCTGGGTCTGGACCTCCATGTCCAGAAATTAAATAATAAATAGCACCTTCGAGTTTTTTGTCTTCAACTATAATGTCACTATAATGATTTCCAAAAAGAGTGTTCTTAATTTTTAATTTAGGTGAGGTATTCTCAATCTTTGGAGTAATGCTATCTATTACAGTAGTATCTTTTTCTGTTATTGGAAGAATATAGGTTTGACCTATAAATAAACCATTATTAGGCCGTAAGTTTTTTTGATTTAAAGCAATAAACTCTTTAATGTACTTTATATTGATATTATTTTTTTTGAATAAAGAATAAATCCCGTCACCACGTTTAGCAACAACAGTTTTTTGAGGAGTTTGTCCAACAACTAAAAAGAAGCTGAGAAATGAAAGAAATATGAGAAAATATTTAAACATACTAATTTCAAAGCTAGTAAAAATAGATGAGATAAATAAATGAAAACCTTGTAGTTAAGGTGCTATTATTTAAAAATTAACAGAAGTGTAGTTGTATGAGTTGCAATAAAGAAGAGTTATATTAAATAAAGATCTTTTGGTGTGCTAAATAGGTTGCTATATCTTTTAAAAAGTAACTATATTAAATACATTATCTAAAAAAGTTTTAACACTTTCTTGGTTAGTACGAATCAGCTCTTTTCTAGCATTTTCTTTATCACTTGGCTTTTTATCCTGAGAAAGTTTAAATTTTCCTTCCCAGTCAGTAATTGTAATTTCGAACATTTTAATATAATCAAGATTACGTTCCATTCTGGGATTGTCTGCTTCTAAAACATATTTATGATCTGGGGCTTCAAGGAACTCAGTCATTTTAATTAACGAATCTTTTAAAGCAACTTTGCTCTCAATAGCTGTTACTTTACCTTTTAAATGTACTTTAATATAATTCCATGTAGGTAATTGATTAGTATTATAAACACTAGGAGAAATATAACAATCGGGTCCAGAAAATAATATAGTTATATCATTATTGTTTTTAAGTAATCCAGCTTGAGGGTTAAAAATATCTATATGCCCAATAAGCTTATGTTCCTCTTCATATACTAATGGTAAATGTGTAATTAAAGGAGTATTATTATCAATCGAGATAATAGTTGCTAAAGGATAAGTTTTAATAACTTCAATCATATGATTGAGATCGTTATCTTGATGATGTTTAGGTGGGTAATTCATTAGACTCCAAATTGTTTTAAGTGGTGATCTAAATGCTTATATTGCATTTTGCCTCGCTGCTCAGTAGTGAAATCTCCAAAAATAGGATGGGTTGGCCAATTTGCACTATCTTTCTTATCAGCAAATTCATTTATCAGGTTTACTAAATTATCTTTCTCATTAGCAAAAACTTGAGGGTCTGTAACAATAAACTCTTTAGGGGTCTGTAAATTTTGTTTCCAAGGTTTATCATTATACATATGAGGCTTAACAATACTCTTAAATATTAATCGCTTTAAAAACCCAACCTTAGTTGTCATTTGTGTTTTACTTGTAGCGATTTCAAGTGGTAATTGGCAATGCTTAAGCATTTGACCTACATTCATTTTTCCCCAATTAGCTTGCGAGCTTTCATTTAAACTGTTTATTCTATTTAAAATTTCTTGATGTGTTTCAGCATTAAATAAAGATTCCATAAATATTGTTTTTTATTGCTTTCGAAATTTACAATAATTGTAATTTATATTACTCAAAAAAAGATAATAATGTATACTGAAAGTGGATGTTAAGTGGTATGAACTTTCTTTTTTGTAAGTAGAAACTTATATAAAATCTTTTTTATTTCGAAAATTTATTATATTTTCGACTAAGTGTTATAAAAAGCAGACAAAATACATAATTGACTGTGCCTCAAATAATTTAAACATGAAAGTTCAACAAATATCATTAACTGAAGATAATTGGAGTAATGAATTGACATCTATTAATATAGAAGCTAATTTATTCATACTATTTGTATCCCCAGATTTTAATTTAAAACAAGAGGTATTAACGACTCTTAATAAAAAATATACTCAAGCAATCATAGTTGGTTGCTCTACTGCAGGTGAAATATCAGATATTACAGTAAAAGACAAAACTATATCGTTAACAGCCATTCAATTAGAAAAGACAACTTTAAAAAAGGTTTCGTTTGAAATAAATGATAAAAATTGTAGCCAGGCTGCAGGTGAAGATATTGCTAGTCAATTGAGTAGTGAAAATTTAAAACATGTTATCGTTTTAAGTGATGGCTTAAACGTAAATGGAGCTGAATTAGTTTCAGGTTTAAAATCTGGACTACCTGATGTAAGTATCACGGGTGGATTAGCTGCAGATGGTTCTAACTTTAATAAAACTTTTATTATTAGTAATAATGAAATGGTTGATAAAACAATAGTTGGCCTTGGGTTTTATGGAGATAATTTAAAAGTAGGCTATAGCTCAAAAGGTGGATGGGATAGTTTTGGAATAGAACGTTTAGTTACAAAATCTGATAAAAATGTACTATATGAACTAGATGGCTTTCCTGCATTGGAGACCTATAAATCTTTTTTAGGAGATAAAGCTAATGATTTACCAAGTTCGGGATTGTTGTTTCCTTTAAGTATGAGAAATAGTGAAAACTCTACACCAGTAGTTAGGACGATTTTAGGAATAAATGAAGAAGAACAAAGTTTAACATTTGCAGGAAATATACCAGAAGGCTCTTATGTACGCTTGATGAAAGCAAATATAGATCGATTAATTAATGGAGCTGAAGATTCAGCAATATCTGCAAATAAAGATTTAAATGAAGCTTCAGAGCTAGCTATACTTATTAGTTGTGTTGGTAGACGATTAGTACTAAAGCAAATGGTTGAGGAAGAAGTAGAAGTCGTAAGAGAAGTAATAGGAAAAAAACCATGTATTACAGGATTTTATTCTTATGGAGAAATAGCACCATTTGGCGAATTTTCACCTTGCGAATTACACAATCAAACCATGACTATAACAACACTATCAGAATGTTAAGTAATGATGCCCATAGATTGTTGAAGCGTCAACTTAAAAAATCTAATTTAGATATTTTAGGAGATTCAAAGTATGCTGAATTTTTAAACATGATTAATGAAGCTTACAAAAGTTTTGATAACGATGTAACGCACATAGAACATATTCTTGAAGAAAGCTCAAGAGAATTATTTGTTGCAAATCAAAAATTAATAAAAGAAAGAGATAAAACAAGAACAAAACTTGAGAACCTTGTTGATAATATAGGAGGTGTTATTTTTGAAACAGATCTTGATGGAAATTTTACATTTTTAAATCCTGCGTGGGAGAAGTACTCAGGGTTTTCTGTTAAACAATCCTTAGGAAAAAGTTATAAAGACTTTTTAGGAGGAGAAAATATAGGAGGTAATAAGAGATTTAACGAATTATTTGCTAGACAAAAAACACATATTAAATTCATTTTTAAACATAAAAAAGATGACCATTTAATGTGGTTTGAAGTAAAATCTAAGCTTATTAAAGATATTAATGGTTTGCCTACTGGTTTTATTGGTACTATAACAGATATTACAAATTTAAAGGAAACAGAAATTGAGTTGCAAAAAGCTAGTAAATCTAAAGATGAATTTTTATCTACGATGTCTCATGAGATTAGAACACCGTTAAATGCAGTTACTGGGCTAACCAACATCTTGTTAATGGAAGATTATTTGCCTGAGCAAATGGAAAACCTTAAAGCATTAAAATATTCTGGAGAACATTTGTTAGGGCTAATAAATGATTTACTTGATTTTGATAAAATTAAATCAGGTAAAATAAAAATTAATGAAAAAGATTTTAGTTTAAACTATTTCTTAGAAAATATAAAATCTCATTTTTTATTAAGAGCAGAAAAAAAGGGAGTCGTTTTTAATGTTGTAAAAGAAAATGATTTACCAGATAATATTATAGGAGATAAACTAAAATTAACTCAAATAATAAAAAACCTGTTAAGTAACTCATTAAAATTTACCGAAAAAGGAAGTATTTTATTGATTATTAAGAATTTAGGAATAAATAAAAATAAAATCAATTTATTATTTAAAGTTATTGATACAGGTATAGGTATATCGAAAAGTAGGCAAGCCTCTATATTTGAAAGTTTTATGCAAGCCAATTCAGAAACATCAATTAAATATGGTGGTACTGGCCTTGGTTTGTCTATTAGTAAAAAACTATTAATGCTACAGGATAGTGATTTAAAAGTTAAAAGTAAATTGGGAGAAGGCGCAACTTTTTCTTTTAAAATAACATATAAGGTAAGTAACAGACTTGATCTTTATCAACCAGATATGATAAAACTACAGCCAAATTATAAACCATTGAATATTAATGTTCTAGTGGCTGAGGATAATAAAATGAATATACTTATTTTAAAAAGGTTTTTCTTGAAATGGAAAGTAAACTACCAAATCGCTCAAAATGGAAAAGAAGTATTACAATTTTTTGAAAATCCTGATTTTGATTTCAACCTTGTTTTAATGGATTTGCAAATGCCAATTTTAAATGGTTATGAAGCTACTAAAATGATAAGGAATCTTCCAGACCAATCCAAATCTAGCATTCCTATTATAGCATTAACGGCATTTGCGCAAACAGATATAAAAGAAAAAACAGAACGTTATAAAATGAATGGGTTTATGGGTAAGCCATTTAATCCGGAAAAACTATATGCTTTATTGAAAACATATAGTAAAGAATTAACTAATAAAAAGGCTATTTAAAGTTTTAAATGTCCATCAATATTGTTGTTTGATAAATGTGCAATAATTATATTTATCAAATGACAAAAAACTTACCTTCCTTTTCTATTAAAAATTGGTCTCAAGATGATCAACCACGAGAAAAACTACTTTATAAAGGAAAAACAGCATTAAGTGATGCAGAGCTAGTAGCAATTTTAATTAGCTCAGGAAATCGAAATGAAAGTGCGGTAGCTTTATGTAAACGCATTTTAGCTAGTGTTGACAATAATTTAAGTGAATTAGGAAAGCTATCTATAAAACAATTAATGGAATTTAAGGGCATTGGTGAAGCAAAAGCGATTGCAATTGCTGCGGCTATGGAATTGGGGAGAAGACGTAGAGGAGGTGAAGCTCTTAAGAAAAAGAAGATCGCTTCAAGTGCATCTGTTTTTGAATTAATGCAACCAATAATTGGAGAATTACCACATGAAGAATTTTGGATTATCTATTTAAACAATTCTAATAAAGTGATTCAGAAAAATCAATTAAGTAAAGGAGGAATAACAGGAACTTTGGTGGACGTGCGTTTGGCATTGAAGAATGCCTTAGAGTTAAATGCCACAGGAATTATTTTGATTCATAATCATCCTTCGGGAACACTAAAACCCAGTAAAGCCGATAAGCAATTAACTGTGAAAATGAGAACTGCCGCAGAAAGTTTAGATATAAAAATACTAGATCACATTATCATCACTGAAAAAGCGTATTTTAGTTTTGCAGATGAAAGGTTACTTTAAATATATATTTAACTAATGCTCTTAGTTTATACTCATAAAATTACCCCTAGATTAAAGTACATTTTTAAACAGATTTGCACTCGAATATTGAGTATTCCTGTGTCTTTTACTTCAACAGTTGAAGATTTTATAGCGCATAATAGTTTGAAAATGTCATATTCTACTCAAGCTTTAGGGAATGAATTTTTTATAAGAAGTAACCCCATTTTGTTTGAACAAGGTTTGTCAGATGTAACATTTAATGTACATCATTGGGAGGGTACAAAGTGTTTTTTTTATAATGGAGATAAGAGCATTATTCCTTTCGATATTTTTGCAGCTTCGTTTTACTTATTAAGTCGTTATGAAGAATATTTACCGCATGTAAAAGATGATTATGGGCGTTTTAGTGCTAAAGATAGCCTTGCTCACAAAAATGAATTTTTACACCAACCAGTAGTAGATATCTGGGCATATAAATTTCAATCTGCATTACAAGAACGATTTCCAGATTATAAATTCAAAAAACGAAATTACTCCATAGATCCAATTATAGATGTGCCTATGGCATATTATTTTAAACAAAAAGGAATAATGCGAACCTTAGGAGGGGTGCTAGGAGATATAGTAAGATTTAAACCTAAGCAATTATACTATCGTTTTTCAGTGTTGCTTAAATTTAAGAAAGATCCATACGATACATTTAAATGGCTTATTAATAAGCAAAAGCAAATAAAACGAAAGTTTTCTGTTTTCTTTTTAATAGGAGATTACTCAACTTATGACAAGAATATTAATATTAATAAGAAAGAATTTGTTTCACTTATAAAATCAATTAATGATTATTGTCGTGTAGGTTTAAAAGTGTCTTACTTTGGTTTGGAAGACGTTGAGGTACTTAAAAAAGAAAAGTATAATATGGAATCTATTATTAATACTTCTTTGGAAGTGTCAAGGCATTCATTTTCAAAATTAAATTTGCCTAATGCATATCGTAACCTTATTGATTTAGAGATAAAAGAAGATTATACAATGGGTTATGTTAATGAAATTGGTTTTAGAGCAGGAACCTGTACTCCTTTTTTGTTTTATGATATGGATTACGAAATTCAAACTCCTTTGCTAATAAATCCATATCATTTAATGGATTATAGTTTACTTAAAAACATCTCATTTTTAGATAAGAAAGAAACCCTTCAAAGAATAATGAATGAGGTTAAACGTGTAAATGGAACTTTTACACCAATATTTCATAATTATAGTTTAAATGATTATCAGCGTTGGGAAAGTTTTAAAGAGCTATTTACTTTTATTTTAGATTCAATAGATGAAAATTAAAAATATAGAACACATTTTTTTTGATTTAGATCATACGCTTTGGGATTTTGATAAAAACTCTGGACTTACTTTCGAAAAGATTTTTAAATTAAATGATTTGGATATTGATATAAAAGAATTTCTCAAAGTTTATGAGCCTATTAATTTTCAATATTGGAAATTATTCCGAGAAGATAAAATCGATAAAGTAAAACTTCGTTTCAATAGACTTTACGATACATTTAATCATTTAAATATTAACATTAAATCTAGTATGATTTATAAATTATCTAAAGATTATATAAGTCATCTAACTAGTTTTAATCATTTGTTTGATGGAGCGATTGATGTTTTAGAATATTTAAAGCCTAATTATAAGCTCCATATTATAACTAATGGGTTTAAAGAAGTACAACAATCAAAATTAAATAAATCTAATATTGATCATTATTTTGATGTTGTTATAAATTCTGAAATGGTAGGAGTGAAAAAACCAAATCCTAAGATTTTTAAGCATGCATTATTAATGACTAATGCAAGTTTAGATAATAGTATTATGATTGGAGATAATTATGAAGCAGATGTTTTGGGAGCTATAAATTTTGGAATGGATGCAATCTGTTATAATTATCATAATGAAAGTTTATCAAAAAATATTAAAGAGGTAAACCATTTAATAGAAATACGAAAGTATCTTTAAGTGTGTAATAAATGTTATAAATTACCGTTTTTGAATAACCCTAAAGTTTGAAATGAGAAAATCTATTTGTTATTATATAATAGTATTTATAACCTTTTGTATTTTTAATACATCTTGTATTGAGGATATTGATTTTGATCAAGTAGATGACTTATCTCTAACTCCAGTTTTAGTTTCGAGTTTAGCTTTTTTTGATACACCTGCAGATGTATTTATTTTAGATCCTGGACAATCTAATGTTACCAGAGATACACTAACAAATATTGGGATATTTAACGATCCTTTTGTTGTAGACGAATTAATACGAGCAGAGTTTTTGTTCGAAATTACAAATTCTATAAATAGAGAGTTTCAAACGCAAGTAGATTTTTTAAATGATGATTTAGAATTACAACATACATTTATAATAGACGTTGCAGCATCACCTAATAATGAAGAACTAATTACAGAACACATTGAAGTTTTTGAAAATGATACTTTAGATGCATTAAAAGCATCAACACAAGTATTTTTTACACTAACATTAATTCCTAATCCAAATTTGCCTGATGTTGATGAAAATACACTCGGAAGATTGAGATTGAGATCTATAGGAACTTTCTTTTTTAATATAGAAACATCTGAATGAGGAAATTAAGTTTGCTATTAATCTTTGTTTCTTGTTTTGCATTTTCACAGAATAAACAAGTATTATATGGTTTTTCAGAACTCCCTCAATCATTATTATTAAATCCAGGCGGGAAAATCAATTATAAATGGCATTTAGGAATTCCATTGTTATCACAAATTCATGTCAATGCAGGTTCCTCAGGATTAGCATTAAATGATGTTTTTGCAGATGATGGAAGAGATTTTAATCAGAAACTTCGTAATGCTGTATTTAATTTATCGAATAAAGATTTTTTTACTTTAAATCAACAATTAGAGATTTTTTCTGTTGGCTTTTCAGTTGGTAGAAATTATGATAAAAAGGGTTATTTGTCTTTTGGGTTATATCAAGAAACAGATATAATAGTTTATTTTCCAAGAGATTATGCGATTCTAGTTTTAGAAGGAAATCAAAATAATATTAATAGAGTTTTTGATTTAGGAGATTTAAGTTTGAGAGGAGAGCTTATTTCGGTATATCATGTTGGTTACAATAAAAAGGTAAGTAAAAAACTAACCTATGGAATAAGAGGTAAAATTTATTCGAGTTTAGCAACGGTTAGCTCTATTAATAATAGAGGATCTTTTGTTACTCGACCTGGAGAAAATAATTTTTTTGATCATATATTTAATTTAGATTTAGAATTGCAAACTTCTGGAATAGCTTCTTTATCTGAAGATGGTACTGAAGGTTTGGGGCAGAAACTTTTATTAGGAAACCTAGGTTTGGGGCTTGATGCTGGATTTACATATCAATTATCAGAACAATTAGCAGTTGATGCTAGTATACAAGATATAGGCTTTATAAGACATTCTAAAGATATAGAAAATTTTGAAGTAAAAGGAGACCTAGTTTTTGAAGGTATTAACCCTTTATTTCCAGGGGCAGAAGATAATGAATCTGTAGAAGATAATATTAGGCGTGTTTCTGAAGATTTTGATAATTTATTTGAAGTAGATACTACAACTACAAAATTTACAACAATAAGACCAATAAAATTTAATGCAGCTGTAAAATATGATTTTGGAGAAAAAATAGAAGAAGAGTGTAATTGTATGAAAAAAGATAAAACATATTTAAATGCTATTGGGTTACAGCTATATGGTATTAAAAGACCACAACAACCACAATTTGCATTAACTGCGTTTTATTATAGAAAACTTTTTAATACCTTGAACGCAAAAGTAACATATACAATTGATTCATTTTCATCACGTAATGTTGGTTTAGGGATTTCCACTCATTTAGGAAACTTTAATTTTTATGTAATTGCAGATAATTTATTAGAATATCAAAACTTGGCTAACGCACAAAATGTATCTTTGCAATTAGGGTTTAATTTAATATTTAATAAAAAATGAAAGCTAAATATATACTATTATTAATCGTTTTTTTTACGATTAGTAACTCATATTCGCAATCAAGTTTAAACGATTATAAATATGTGATCGTTCCACAAGGATATAGGTTTTTTAAAGAGAATAACAAATATCAATTAAATGATCTTACAAAATTTTTATTTAATAAATATAATTTCACATCATTTATTGAGAATGAGACTTTTCCTAAAGATTTAGCTTTAGACAGATGCTTAGCATTAAGAGCCGATGTTTTAAAAGAATCTAGTGTCTTAAAAACGAAGTTAAAAGTAGAGTTAAGAAACTGTAATGGAATAGTGGTATTTACTACAGAGATAGGTAAAACAGGTGAGAAAGATTTTAAAAAAGGCTATAACTTAGCATTAAGAGATGCTTTTAAATCTTTTGAGAATGTCAATTATAAATATGTTCCTAATAATGAACGTATAACAGATAAGTTTACGACTGTAAAAGCAAATGCAGAAGCAGAAGAAATAAAACGTTTAGAAGAAGAAGTGAAAGCTTTAAAAGAAGAGAAAAAACGTCAAGCCGTAACTTTTGAAAATCAAAAAGTAAAAGAATCTAAAGTATCCGAAGTAATTAAAAAAGAAGAATCAATACCTGCAGTTTCTTCAAAACCAGAAGAAGTGATTGATAATACAGTCCTGTACGCTCAAAAAATAACTAATGGGTTTCAACTTGTAGATAGTACACCTAAAGTGGTAATGATTTTATTAGAAACTCCTAGAAAAGATACATTTATAGTGAAAGATGTTAATGCAACAGTTTATAAAGAAGATGGATTTTGGTATATTTCCAAAAATGAAAACAATACAGTAACTACTAAAAAAATAAATATTAAGTTTTAATAGTTATATTTTTCTTTCCAACGTTGTTTTAAGAATTCACGAAGTCCATTTTCTCTAGGATTATTCCCAGGGTTATAAAAAGTAGTGTTTGAGATTTCATCTGGTAAGAATTCGTGCTCAGCAAAATTATTTTCATGATTGTGAGCATACTTATAATTATCGCCATAACCTAATTCTTTCATAAGCTTGGTTGGTGCGTTTCTAATAGATAAAGGCACACTCAGGTCGCCTGTATTTCTAACAGTTTGTTGAGCGTTTTTAATTGCTTCATAAGATGCATTACTTTTTGCAGAGCAAGCTAAATAAGTTGCACACTGACTCAAAATAATTCGGGATTCTGGATAGCCTATAGTTGATACTGCTTGAAATGTGCTATTTGCAATAACTAAAGCAGTGGGATTTGCATTACCTATATCTTCACTTGCTAAAATTAATAAGCGTCTAGCTATAAATTTTACATCCTCACCACCTTCGACCATTCTAGCTAACCAATACACAGCAGCATTTGGGTCGCTCCCTCTTATTGATTTTATAAATGCTGAAATAATATCGTAATGCTGTTCTCCAGTCTTGTCATACCTAACCGTGTTATTCTGTACTTTTTCTAAAACAGCACTATTGGTAACTTTTATATTATCAGTATCATAAGAGTTTACGATTAATTCAAAAATGTTGAGTAATTTACGAGCATCACCTCCAGAAAACCTAAGTAAAGCATCCGTTTCTTTAAGTATGATTTTCTTTTTGGAAAGTTTCTCATCGTTTTTGATAGCACGTTTTAAAAGCGCTTCTAAATCTGATTTATCAAAAGAGTTTAAAATATAAACTTGACATCTAGATAAAAGTGCTGGAATCACTTCAAAGCTTGGGTTTTCTGTAGTAGCCCCTATAAGTGTTACCCATCCTTTTTCTACTGCTTGTAATAATGAATCTTGTTGTGATTTACTAAACCGATGAATTTCATCAATAAATAAAATTGGGTTTTTAGTCGTGAATAGCCCTCCACTTTGTTTTGCTTTATCAATAACATCTCTCACATCTTTAACACCAGAACTGATCGCGCTTAATGTATAAAAAGGACGATTAGAAGTATTTGCAATAATATTTGCCAAAGTAGTTTTTCCAGTGCCAGGAGGCCCCCATAAAATCATAGACGGTATAAGACCTTGTTTAATGTGCTGGGTTAAAGTGCCTTTAGGGCCAACCAAATGTGATTGACTTATGTAATCCTCTAATATTTTTGGACGTAGGCGTTCTGCTAAGGGTTCGTTCATATTGTAAAATTAAATATTTATTTCTGTGCTCATGAAAATCCTTCAAAATAATTTAGCGCTGACAATTTATCATAAGATTTAAAAATGGTTAGCAAATTGCTATATTTATTGTAATGGAACAAGATGAATTTAAATATTATACGGGAATAATAGGATATCCAATACTGTTTATATTAATAATCTGGTTTGTCTTTTGGTTTGAAGTGAAATTTGGATATCGTTTTAATGAATTTGGAGTATACCCTAGAACATTAAAAGGATTGAGAGGAATTGTGTTTAGTCCATTTATTCACGGGGATATAAAACACTTATATCATAATACAATTCCTTTGTTTGTGCTTTCTATGGCATTATTTTATTTTTATAGAACAATCTCTTGGAAAGTTATTTTTTATGGAATCTTTTTGTCTGGCTTTCTAACTTGGATTATCGCTCGACCTGCAAACCATATAGGAGCAAGTGGATTAATTTATGTATTGATGAGTTTTATTTTGTTTAAAGGGATTTTTGCAAAGCACTTTAGATTAATAGCATTATCATTTTTAATTATTTTCCTTTATGGAAGTATGATTTGGTATGTGTTTCCAATAAAAGAAGAAATTTCTTGGGAAGGGCACTTATCTGGACTTATAGTTGGATTCTTGTTTGCCTTGATGTTTAAAAAATCAATTGTAAAACCAAAGCGATATGTTTGGGAAGAAGATGATTATAATGAAGATGAAGATCCTTTTTTAAAACACTTTGATGAAAATGGAAATTTTATAGAGCATATAGAAACCCCTGAAACAGAAGAACAACCAAAAGTTAATTATATTTATAAAGAAGGTGATAAAGACTAAACACTGATGATTAAAGCTTGCCAATGATTAGTGATGTCGTGATAGTAGTGTACTCTTATAAAATCTACATCCGCTGTCGTACAACTTCATATAAAAATGCACCACAAGCTACGGAAACATTTAGAGATCCAATTTCTCCATACATTGGTAGTTTTGCTTTGTCATCTACTAACTTTAAAACAGAGGGATTTATCCCTTTGCCTTCAGACCCCATAATAATAGCACAAGGTTCTTTAAAAGAAACATCATAAATTGTATTATTGGTTTTTTCAGTAGCAGCTATCACTTTTATGCCTGAAGCTTGTAAGTGAAACATTGCATCTTTAATATGGTCTACTTTACATATAGGAATTTTAAATACAGCACCTGCACTAGTTTTTATAGTATCTCCATTTACTGGTGCGCCTCCTTTTTTTTGTATAATTATGCCATTAACCCCGGTGCATTCTGCTGTTCGTATAATAGCTCCAAAATTACGAACATCACTCAGCTGATCTAAAAGTAAGAATAAAGGTGTTTTCCCAGATTCAATAATATTTAAAACCAAGTTTTCTAAATCATAAAATTCAATAGGAGAGATTTGAGCTACTGCACCTTGATGATTTTTATTTGTTAAACGATTCAATTTTTCAATAGGTACGTAAGATGAGTTTATTGAGTTTTTTCTTAATAATTGCTCTAATTCATTAAATAATTCTCCTCTTAATCCTTTTTGTAAAAAAACTTTATCTATAGTTTTATCAGAATTTATAGCTTCTATAATAGCTCTAATTCCAAATATTCTGGTCTCTTTTTCCATAAGAGGTCAAAGGTATGAAAATATGTAGTATTCTAGATTGATTAAAATCGTGCATTTAAACTTAATTGGATTTTAGAATCTGAGAGTTGAAACCTTTGATTTTCCGTTTTTCCATTAGCATAATTAAAACGAAGTAAGCCAGCTTTTGTAATTAAACCAAATCCAAAACCAAATCCGAATAATTTTTCTTTAACATTAGTTATATCATTTTCAAAATAAGCAAGATCAATAATTGAATGTACATATATGTTAGGGCTTAATTGATATCTATATTCCGAATTAATTATACCATATAATGAAGCAAGAATACTATTTTCTTCGAACCCACGAATAGAATTAATGCCACCAAAACGTAAAAGTTCATTAGTGAGATAATTATCAGAAATAATAGTAGAGCCATTAGCTCTTAAATAAAAACTATTTTTAGTATTGAGATTAAAGATTTTAAAACTGTTTAATCTGAATATACTTTGACTTTCCGAAGTATCTTCAAACTCACGGTTGCCAAAACCACCTTTAATGTCAAATAAAAAATTAATAGGAAAGAGCGTATTATTAAATTGTGGTTTTATGTACTCATATCTAATATTATAATTTACAGTATTAAAATCCTGTAAATTTTGATCAGTATTAATATCTAATAAGTTAGTGGAGTTTATAGCATCTATACCTGCGTATATTTTTTGATTTGGTGAAATTTGATAAAATATGTTTGCAGATTGGCTTGTTGTACTAAATATAGTATCTCTTTTAAAAATGTTTAAAGAAAGCTCTAAGCCTATTGGAGAATTAAATAAATAAGGAAGATTTGCTTTTGCCTCAAAAGTTACCTGATCATTTTCATCACTTTTATATTTTAAAGCAATAGATTCACCATAATTAAGATTGTTAGTGAGATTTAAATCTAAGTAACCATTAAATTTAATTCGATTGGTAGTTTCATCTGTTACAAAACCTAAAAAACCATCAAAGGTATTACTCTTGGCTTTTTCTAAATATAAATAAACAGAAGTGGAATCTTTAGTAAATAAAACTTCAGGTGATTTGGCTTGGCTCGAAAAACGTAGTGCATCCAAACTTTTAGATTTCTCTTTAATTTCATTTAAATTAAAAACAGAACCTTCTTTGATTTTAAGAAAATATTTAATAAAAGGTTTTGGAAATTTTTCATAACCTTTAATTACAATATTATTAATTGTTCTCTGTTGATTAGATGAAACATTTAAAGTAGCTTTAAGAGTATTCGTATCTTTAGTTTCTATATTACTTAAATAAAGAGTAGCAAACGGGAGCCCTTTTTCAGTAATCTTCGAACTTAAATAGCTTAGAATCTCTTCACTGTTTTTTATAGAAATTACAAAATAATCAGGGGTTACTTCTTCTGAAATAGAATTTAGAATAGTTTTAGAAAATAAATCACTATTATAATATATATATATAGTATTATATTTTTTGTTGAGATTTAATTTTGCTATAAAAGTAGAATCATCCTTTTTAGTAATGGAATTTAAATGTGCTGCGATATATCCATGTTTTTGAATTGAAGTAAGTAAGGTGTCAATTTCAATTTTTAGAGACTTATAATCGATAAATGTTTTTTTATAACCTAAAAAGTCTATAAACTTTGTTTCGGAGCTATCTTTTCCTTTAATTTTTAAATTTAAGTTTTGTGCATTTATTGTAGTAGAATGAAAAGTAACTACGATAATATAAACAATAAAGATTCTAATAACTCTCAACTCGGTTTATTTGCTTGTAAAACTAACAGAAAAAAGAAACATATAATACAGCTAGTAAATTAAATTTTTGATTATTAATAAAATAAATCTTCTTACGTTTGAATTTTTCAATTTAATTTCTACCTTTGCAGCCCTCTAAAAGAGGGTTTAATTAAATATATTATAAAAATAATATGCCTACAATTTCACAATTAGTACGAAAAGGAAGAGCCAAAATAACCAAGAAGAGTAAATCGGCTGCTTTAAATTCGTGTCCTCAAAGACGAGGAGTGTGTACACGTGTTTATACTACAACACCAAAAAAACCAAACTCAGCAATGCGTAAAGTTGCAAGGGTAAGGTTAACAAATGGTAATGAGGTAAATGCATACATTCCAGGAGAAGGACACAATTTACAAGAGCACTCGATAGTATTGGTTAGAGGTGGAAGGGTAAAAGATTTACCAGGAGTTAGATATCACATTGTTCGTGGCGCTTTAGACACCGCTGGTGTAGAAGGAAGAACACAACGTAGATCTAAGTATGGTGCAAAACGCCCAAAGAAGTAATTTAAAACTTTTAAAAAGAA
This sequence comes from Flavobacteriaceae bacterium, assembly GCA_003443635.1. Lineage (NCBI taxonomy): Bacteria > Pseudomonadati > Bacteroidota > Flavobacteriia > Flavobacteriales > Flavobacteriaceae > Flavobacteriaceae bacterium. Next base: position 1,092,817 of record CP031964.1, read on the forward strand.
GACATGAGAAAAAGAGCAGCCAAAAAAAGACCGCTTTTACCAGATCCAAGATTTAATGATCAATTAGTAACTCGTTTTGTTAATATGATGATGTGGGATGGTAAAAAGTCAATCGCTTTTAAAATTTTCTACGATGCAATTGATATCGTAGAAGAAAAGAAAACTGACGAAGAAAAAACCGCTTTAGAAATTTGGAAAGATGCATTATCTAATGTTATGCCTCACGTAGAAGTACGTAGTCGTAGAGTTGGAGGAGCAACATTTCAGATTCCTATGCAAATTCGTCCAGATCGTAAAATTTCAACTGCAATGAAATGGCTTATTAGCTTTTCACGTAAAAGAAATGAGAAATCTATGGCTCAAAAATTAGCCGCAGAAGTATTAGCTGCAGCTAAAGAAGAAGGAGCAGCCGTTAAGAAAAGAGTAGATACTCATAAAATGGCCGAAGCAAATAAAGCATTCTCTCACTTTAGATTTTAATACGAAATGGCAAGAGATTTAAAATTTACTAGAAATATAGGTATTGCTGCACATATTGATGCAGGAAAAACTACTACTACAGAACGTGTTCTTTATTATACAGGTGTATCTCATAAAATTGGAGAAGTACATGATGGTGCTGCTACAATGGACTGGATGGAGCAAGAGCAAGAAAGAGGTATTACCATTACTTCTGCGGCTACAACTTGTGAATGGAAGTTCCCAATTGAAAATGGAGAGCCTACACCAGAAACTAAAGGATATCATTTTAATATAATTGACACTCCTGGTCACGTGGATTTTACGGTTGAGGTAAACCGTTCGTTACGTGTGCTTGATGGTTTAGTATTCTTATTTAGTGCAGTTGATGGTGTTGAGCCACAATCTGAAACTAACTGGAGACTAGCAGATAACTATAAAGTGCCTAGAATTGGTTTCGTTAACAAAATGGACCGTCAAGGATCTAACTTTTTAGGTGTTTGTCAACAAGTAAAAGACATGTTAAAGTCTAATGCAGTACCAATTGTTTTAAACATTGGTGATGAGGCAGACTTTAAAGGAATTATCGATTTAGTGAAAAATCGTGCTATTGTATGGCATGATGAAACTCAAGGGGCAACTTTTGATGTGATCGATATTCCTGAAGATATGAAAGAAGAAGCTCGTAAATACCGTGCACTTTTAATTGAAGAAGTTGCTACATACGACGAGAATCTTTTAGAGAAATTTATGGAAGATGAAGATTCTATTACGGAAGAAGAAGTGCATGCTGCACTTAGAGCTGCTGTAATGGATATGGCTATCATTCCTATGATTTGTGGTTCTGCTTTTAAAAATAAAGGAGTTCAGTTTTTATTAGATGCTGTATGTCGCTATTTACCATCTCCTTTAGATAGAGATAATATTGTGGGTACAGATCCTAATACAGGAGAAGAAGCTGTTCGTAGACCTGATGCAAAAGATCCTTTCTCTGCATTAGCATTTAAAATTGCTACCGATCCTTTCGTAGGTCGTTTAGCTTTCTTTAGAGCATACTCAGGTCGTTTAGATGCAGGTTCTTATATCTTGAACAACCGTTCAGGTAAAAAAGAACGTATCTCTCGTATTTATCAAATGCACTCAAATAAGCAAAACGCTATCGATTATATCGAAGCAGGAGATATTGGGGCAGCAGTTGGATTTAAGGATATTAAGACTGGTGATACTATGTCTGATGAAAAGAATCCTATTGTTTTAGAATCTATGGACTTCCCAGATCCAGTAATTGGTATTGCGGTTGAACCTAAAACTAAAGCAGATGTTGATAAGTTAGGTATGTCTTTAGCGAAATTAGCTGAAGAAGATCCAACATTTACAGCAAGAACAGATGAAGCTTCAGGACAGACTATTATTTCTGGAATGGGTGAGCTTCACTTAGATATTATTGTTGACCGTCTTAAGCGCGAGTTTAAAGTTGAAGTAAATCAAGGTCAACCACAAGTTGAGTATAAAGAAGCAATTACACAACGTGCAGAACACAGAGAAGTTTATAAGAAACAATCTGGTGGACGTGGTAAATTCGCAGATATTGTATTTACACTTGAACCTGCTGAAGAAGGAAAAGTAGGATTAGAATTTATTTCTGAAATTAAAGGTGGTAATGTTCCTAAGGAATTTATCCCTTCAATTGAAAAAGGATTTAAAATGGCTATGCAGAATGGACCATTAGCTGGATATGAAGTTGATGCTATGAAAGTAACATTAACAGATGGATCTTACCACGATGTGGATTCGGATCAATTATCTTTCGAGTTGGCTGCAAAACTTGGATTTAAAAACTCTGCAAAAGCTGCAAAAGCAGTAATTATGGAGCCTATTATGAAACTTGAGGTAATTACTCCTGAAGAAAATATGGGTGATATTGTAGGAGATTTAAATAGAAGAAGAGGACAAGTAAGTGATATGGGAGATAGAGCTGGTGCAAAAACTGTAAAAGCTACTGTACCGCTTTCAGAAATGTTTGGATATGTTACTACATTAAGAACATTGTCATCAGGTCGTGCAACGTCAACAATGGAATTTTCACATTATGCTGAAACACCTTCAAATATATCTGAAGAAGTAATTAAGGCAGCTAAAGGTGTTGAAGCTTAAAATCTAAGAAAATGAGTCAAAAAATTAGAATAAAATTAAAATCTTACGATCATAACTTAGTAGATAAGTCTGCTGATAAGATTGTAAAAACAGTAAAAAGTACAGGAGCTGTTGTAACTGGACCAATTCCATTACCAACACATAAGAAAATTTTCACTGTTTTACGTTCACCACACGTAAATAAGAAGTCTAGAGAACAATTTCAATTAAGCTCTTATAAGAGATTATTAGATATTTACTCTTCATCTTCAAAAACGATAGATGCTTTAATGAAACTTGAATTACCAAGTGGTGTTGAAGTAGAAATTAAAGTGTAATTACACTTTAATTTAAGGTTTCTGCAAAAGTAAAAACCTTAAAAAAGTAAACATGTCTTTAACGAAGGTTAAAGAAAAACGGTAAAAATACAATTCAGAGCTGAAATGTATTTCGGCTCTGAATTTTTTAAATAAGTAAATAATAATAAATTAATAATTATGTCTGGGTTAATAGGAAAAAAAATCGGTATGACCAGCATCTTTGATGAGAACGGGAAAAATATTCCTTGCACAGTAATCGAAGCTGGACCATGTATCGTTACCCAAGTCAGAACTGAAGAAGTTGATGGTTACGAAGCTATTCAACTTGGTTTCGATGACGCGACAGAAAAAAGTGCTACTAAAGCTGATCTAGGTCATGCTAAAAAAGCAGGAACTTCTGTAAAACGCAAAATCGCCGAATTTCAAGGTTTTGATGAGGAGTACAAATTAGGTGATGCAATCACTGTAGAGCACTTTGTAGAAGGTGAATTTGTTGATGTTTCTGGAACATCAAAAGGTAAAGGATTCCAAGGAGTTGTAAAACGTCATGGTTTTGGTGGTGTAGGACAAGCTACTCACGGTCAACATAACCGTTTAAGAGCACCAGGATCTATTGGAGCTGCTTCTTACCCTGCAAGAGTTTTCAAAGGAATGAGAATGGCAGGACGTATGGGTGGAGAAACAATTAAAGTTCAAAATTTAAGAGTTTTAAAAGTAGTAGCAGATAAGAATCTACTTGTAGTGAAAGGATGTGTTCCAGGTCACAAAAACGCTTATGTAACAATTCAGAAGTAATGAAGGTAGCAGTTTTAGATATAAACGGAAAAGACACAGGTAGAAAGGCAGACCTTTCTAAAGATGTGTTTGCTATAGAGCCTAATAATCATGCAGTATACTTAGATGTAAAGCAATATCTTGCTAATCAACGTCAAGGAACGCATAAGGCTAAAGAAAGAGCTGAGATCTCTGGAAGTACACGTAAGATTAAAAAACAAAAAGGTACTGGTACTGCAAGAGCAGGGAGTATTAAGTCAGGTGTATTTAAAGGAGGTGGACGTATGTTTGGCCCTAGACCAAGAAATTATGGGTTCAAGCTTAATAAAAATGTAAAACGTTTAGCACGTAGATCTGCATTAACAATTAAAGCAAACGAAAAAGCAATTACTGTTTTAGAAGACTTTAATTTTGATGCACCAAAGACTAAAAATTTTACTGCAGTTTTAAAGGCATTAGACCTAGAAAACAAAAAAACTTTGTTTGTGTTGGGAGCTTCAAATAATAATGTATATTTGTCGTCACGCAATTTAAAAAGCTCTGAAGTGGTAACATCTTCAGAATTAAGCACTTATAAGGTTTTAAATGCAAATCAAATAGTGCTTTTAGAAAGCTCTTTAGAAGGAATTGAATCGAATTTAAGTAAATAGAAAACATGAGTATCTTAATTAAACCGATAATCACAGAAAAAGCAACTAATGCTAGCGAAGTAAATAATTGCTACAGCTTTCAAGTGAATACAAAGGCGAACAAGGTAGAAATCAAAAAAGCAGTTGAATCTGTTTATGGTGTTTCTGTTGAAAAAGTTCGTACTATAAATGTCCGTCCAGATAGAAGAACTCGTTTTACAAAAACGGGTGTTCAACATGGTAAAACAAATGCAATTAAAAAAGCAATTGTACAACTGGCGGAAGGTGAGACGATTGATTTATACGCTAATATGTAATTTAGACAAAAATGTCAGTAAGAAAGTTAAAACCGATCACACCAGGACAGCGATTTAGAGTAGTAAATGGATTTGACGCCATTACTACTGATAAGCCGGAGAAAAGTTTATTAGCTCCGAAAAAACGTTCAGGTGGTAGAAACAGTCAAGGTAAAATGACTATGCGCTACAAAGGTGGTGGTCATAAAAGAAGGTATCGTGTTATCGATTTCAAACGTAACAAAACAGGTATTCCTGCAGAAGTTGCTTCTATCGAATACGATCCAAACAGAACTGCGTTTATCGCATTATTAAACTACCAAGATGGCGAAAAAAGATACGTTATTGCTCAAAATGGTTTACAAGTTGGGCAAACTATAGTATCTGGTGAAAAAGTTGCTCCAGAAATTGGAAATGCAATGCCTTTGAGTCAAATTCCTTTAGGAACAATTATTTCTTGTATTGAATTACGTCCAGGTCAAGGAGCTGTTATGGCTCGTAGTGCTGGAGCTTTTGCTCAGTTAATGGCAAGAGATGGTAAATTCGCTACAGTAAAATTACCGTCAGGAGAAACGAGATTAATTCTTTCAGGTTGTTTAGCGACTATAGGAGTTGTGTCTAACTCAGATCATCAATTACTTGTATCTGGTAAAGCAGGTAGAAGCAGATGGTTAGGAAGACGTCCTAGAACAAGACCAGTAGTAATGAATCCAGTTGATCATCCAATGGGTGGTGGTGAAGGTAAATCTGCCGGAGGACACCCACGTTCTAGAAACGGTATTCCAGCTAAAGGATATAGAACCCGTTCTAAAACAAAAGCGAGTAATAAATATATTGTAGAACGTAGAAAGAAATAATAAATCATGGCAAGATCATTAAAAAAAGGACCATACGTTCATTATAAGCTTGAAAGAAAAGTAGCTGCGAATGTAGAAGCTAACAAAAAAACAGTAATTAAAACTTGGTCAAGAGCAAGTTTAATTACTCCAGATTTTGTTGGACAAACTATTGCAGTTCATAATGGCCGTCAATTTGTACCAGTTTATGTAACAGAAAATATGGTAGGTCATAAATTAGGAGAATTTTCACCAACAAGATCATTTAGAGGTCATGCAGGTGCTAAAAATAAAGGTAAAAAATAAGAGCTATGGGAAGTCGTAAAAAACAAATGGCAGAGGCTATTAAAGCAGAGAAAAAGCAAATCGCTTTTGCAAAGCTTAATAACTGTCCTACGTCACCAAGAAAAATGCGTTTAGTAGCCGATTTAGTAAGAGGCGAACAAGTAGAAAAAGCACTTAATATTTTAAGGTTCAGTCAAAAAGAGGCATCACGTCGTTTAGAAAAGTTATTGCTATCTGCAGTTGCAAACTGGCAAGCTAAAAACGAAGAAGCTAGTGTTGAAGATGCTGAATTATTTGTAAAAGAGATTAAAGTAGATAGCGGAACAATGCTAAAAAGATTACGTCCAGCACCGCAAGGTCGTGCGCACAGAATTAGAAAACGTTCTAATCACGTAACTTTAGTATTAGGAGCTAATAATAACACACAAAGCAATTAAATAAATGGGACAAAAGACAAATCCAATAGGAAATCGCCTTGGTATAATCAGAGGATGGGAATCTAACTGGTACGGAGGAAATGATTATGGAGATAAGCTTGCTGAAGATGATAAAATCAGAAAGTATATCCACGCTCGTTTATCTAAAGCTAGTGTATCGAGAGTAATCATCGAAAGAACTCTTAAACTTGTAACCGTTACTATCACTACTGCTAGACCTGGTATTATTATCGGTAAAGGCGGTCAAGAGGTAGACAAGTTAAAAGAAGAGCTTAAAAAGATTACAGGTAAAGAAGTTCAGTTAAACATCTTTGAAATTAAGAGACCTGAACTAGATGCGTATTTAGTAGGATCAAGCATTGCACGTCAAATAGAAAATCGTATTTCTTATAAACGAGCAATAAAAATGGCAATTGCTGCTGCTATGCGTATGAATGCTGAAGGAATTAAAATTCAGATTAGTGGTCGTTTAAATGGTGCAGAAATGGCACGTAGTGAGCACTATAAAGATGGACGTATTCCTTTATCTACATTTAGAGCCGATATTGATTATGCTTTAGTTGAATCTCATACTACTTATGGTAGATTGGGTGTAAAAGTATGGATCATGAAAGGTGAAGTATATGGTAAAAGAGAACTTTCTCCGCTTGTTGGATTATCTAAGAAGCAAGGAAAAGGTGGACGAGGAGGAAATAGTAATAACAAATCTCGTCGTAGAAAGTAATTTTTTAAATTAAAGAAAAATGTTACAACCAAAAAGAACAAAATTCCGTAAGCAACAAAAGGGGCGTATGAAAGGGAACTCTGGAAGAGGTCATTTACTTTCAAGCGGAATGTTTGGTATAAAATCTCTAGATTCTAAGTTTATCACGTCACGTCAAATTGAAGCTGCTCGTATTGCTGCTACACGTTACATGAAAAGAGAAGGGCAATTATGGATTAAAATATTTCCAGATAAGCCTATCACAAAAAAGCCTCTTGAAGTACGTATGGGTAAAGGTAAAGGTGCTGTTGAGTATTGGGCTGCTGTGGTTAAACCAGGTAGAGTATTATTTGAAGTAGGAGGAGTGCCATTAGACGTTGCTAAAGAAGCATTACGTCTTGCAGCACAAAAACTTCCAGTAAAAACTAAGTTTATAATAGCTAGAGATTTCGAAGCTTAATTTATTGATATTATGAAACAATCAGAAATTAAAGAATTATCTACAGCTGAGTTACAAGAAAAACTTGGTGAAACTAAAAAGAGTTATTCAGACCTGAAAATGGCACATGCAATATCTCCTTTAGAAAATCCAATTCAGTTAAGAGGTATCAGAAGAACCGTAGCTAGAATTGCAACAGAGTTAACCAAAAGAGAAGCACAACAATAATTGTATTCTGCTGAAAGATGGAAAAAAGAAACTTAAGAAAAGAACGTATAGGAGTTGTTACTAGTAATAAAATGCAGAAATCAATTGTGGTTGCTGAAGTTAAAAAAGTAAAACACCCTATGTATGGTAAGTTCGTGTTAAAAACAAAAAAATATGTTGCACACGACGAAACAAACGACTGTAACATTGGAGATACAGTAAAGATCATGGAAACAAGACCTTTAAGTAAATCTAAATGTTGGAGATTAGTAGAAATAATTGAAAGAGCTAAATAATTATGGTACAACAAGAATCAAGATTAAAAGTAGCTGATAACACAGGAGCAAAAGAGGTTTTAACTATTCGTGTTCTAGGTGGTACAAAAAGAAGATATGCTTCTGTAGGTGACAAAATAGTTGTTACCGTTAAAGATGCAACTCCTAATGGAAACATTAAAAAAGGAGCGGTATCTACAGCAGTAGTAGTTCGTACTGTAAAAGAAGTAAGACGTCCAGATGGATCATACATCAGATTTGATGATAATGCTTGTGTACTTTTAAATCCTACGGGAGAAATGAGAGGAACACGTGTATTTGGCCCTGTGGCAAGAGAACTTCGTGATAAACAATTTATGAAAATTGTATCATTAGCACCAGAAGTGCTTTAATACAAAATATTAAGATGGGAAAGCTTAAAATAAAATCAGGAGATACAGTAAAAGTAATAGCTGGAGACCATAGAGGTGCAGAAGGTAAAGTACTTAAAGTATTAACAGATAAGAATAAAGCGATAGTTGAAGGTGTAAATATGGTTAAAAAACATAATAAACCTGATGCTCAAAATCCTCAAGGAGGAATCGTAGAAAAAGAAGCATCTATTCAGATCTCTAACTTGTCATTATTAACTTCTAACGGAGAAGTGACTAGAGTTGGATATAGAGTAGAAGGCGACAAGAAAGTAAGATTTGCTAAAAAATCTAATGAAGTAATATAATAGTTATGACTTATATTCCAAGATTAAAACAAGAGTACAAGAACAAAGTAGTTTCTGCTCTTACAGAAGAGTTCGGATATAAAAATGTAATGCAAGTACCAAAACTTACTAAGATAGTTTTATCTAGAGGTGTTGGAGGAGCAGTTGCAGATAAAAAGTTAATCGACTATGCATTAGACGAAATGACAAAAATATCTGGACAAAAAGCAATAGCTACTATATCTAAAAAAGATGTCGCTTCATTTAAATTACGTAAAGGAATGCCAATAGGTGTAAAAGTTACGTTAAGAGGTGAGCAAATGTATGAGTTTTTAGACCGTTTAGTAACATCATCTTTACCACGTGTAAGAGATTTTAATGGTATTAAAGCTAATGGATTTGACGGTAGAGGAAATTATAATTTAGGAATTACAGAGCAAATTATATTTCCAGAAATTAATATCGATAAAGTAAATAAAATTGCTGGTATGGATATTACGTTTGTAACTACTGCAGATACAGATAAAGAAGCAAAATCATTATTAACAGAACTAGGATTACCTTTTAAAAAGAATTAAGACATGGCTAAAGAATCAATGAAAGCCCGTGAGGTAAAAAGAGCAAAAACAGTAGCAAAATATGCAGAAAAACGTAAAGCTTTAAAAGCAGCTGGCGATTATGATGCCTTACAAAAGCTACCTAAAAATGCATCGCCTATTCGTATGCACAATAGATGCAAATTAACAGGAAGACCTAAAGGTTACATGCGTAATTTTGGTATTTCTCGTGTAATGTTTCGTGAAATGGCTAACAAAGGGTTAATACCAGGAGTTAGAAAAGCGAGTTGGTAAAAATTATAAATTGGTTTCAGGTTTGATAATTTAAATGTCAAAAACCGATACCGCAAATTAATAACTATGTATACAGATCCAATAGCGGATTATTTAACAAGAATTAGAAATGCTGTGAGAGCTAACCACAGAGTGGTTGAAATTCCAGCTTCTAATCTTAAAAAAGAGATCACTAAAATATTATTCGATCAAGGATATATTTTAAGTTACAAATTCGATGACTCTTCAGTACAAGGAACAATTAAAATTGCTCTTAAATATACTAAAGAGACTAAAGAATCAGTAATCAAGAAGATTCAAAGAATCAGTAAACCAGGTTTACGTAAATACGCAAGTTCTAAAGAACTTCCGCGTATTCTTAATGGTCTTGGTATTGCCATTGTTTCAACTTCTCACGGAGTGATGACAGGTAAGCAAGCTCAAAGAGAAAATGTAGGTGGTGAAATTTTATGTTACGTTTACTAATCTAAAAGGGAGAAAGAGATGTCAAGAATAGGAAATAACCCAGTTGCAATTCCAGAAGGAGTTACAGTAGAAGTAAAAGATAACGTAATTACAGTAAAAGGAAAATTAGGAGAGTTATCTCAAAATTTTGATACTGTAGAAGTAAAGGTTGAAGAAGGTAATGTGTTAGTAACACGTGCTGAAGATACTAAAAACTACAAAGCTAAGCATGGTTTATACAGATCACTTATCAATAATATGATTGAAGGTGTATCTAAAGGATGGACTAAAGAATTAGAATTAGTAGGAGTAGGGTATAGAGCTAGTAATCAAGGTCAAAAATTGGATTTAGCTTTAGGATTTTCTCATAATATTGTTTTAAACGTAGCTCCAGAAGTTAAAGTTGAAACAATCTCAGAGAAAGGTAAAAACCCAATAGTAAAACTAACGTCTTTTGATAAACAATTAGTAGGTCAAGTAGCTGCTAAAATTCGTGGTTTCAGAAAACCTGAGCCATACAAAGGAAAAGGAGTTAAGTTTGTAGGAGAAGAGATAAGAAGAAAAGCAGGTAAATCAGCTTAATAATTAAGGTTATGGCGTTATCAAAGAACGATAGAAGACAAAGAATAAAAAACAGAATACGTAAAATCGTAGCTGGGACAGAGTCTCAACCAAGATTATCTGTTTTCAGAAGTAATAAAGAAATTTATGCTCAAATAGTTGATGATGTAACTGGTAAAACAATCAGTGCAGCATCTTCAAGAGATAAAGATATCAGTTCTACTAAAGGAACAAAATCTGAAGTAGCTGCATTAGTAGGAAAATCTGTTGCTGAAAAAGCTTTAAAAGCAGGTGTAGAAAAGATCGCTTTCGATAGAGGGGGGTATTTATATCACGGTAGAGTAAAATCATTAGCAGACGGAGCTAGAGAAGCAGGACTTAAATTCTAAAGAAATTATGTATCAAAAATACAAAAGCGCAGAGTTAGTAAAACCAAGTGGATTAGATCTTAAAGATCGTTTAGTTGGTGTACAAAGAGTTACAAAAGTAACAAAGGGTGGTAGAGCATTTGGTTTCTCGGCAATCGTAGTGGTTGGAGATGAAGCTGGTGTTGTAGGACACGGTTTAGGAAAATCTAAAGACGTTGCTAGTGCAATTGCAAAAGCTGTTGAAGATGCTAAGAAAAACTTGGTTCGTATTCCACTTATGAAAGGTACTTTACCTCACGAGCAAAAAGGAAAATACGGTGGAGCAAGAGTAAATATTATTCCAGCAGCACCTGGTACAGGAGTTATTGCAGGTGGTGCGGTAAGAACAGTACTTGAAGCAGTAGGTGTACATGATGTATTGTCTAAATCTCAAGGTTCATCTAACCCTCATAATGTAGTAAAAGCAACTTTTGATGCTTTATTACAATTAAGAGATGCAAGAACAATAGCTAAAAATAGAGGAATTTCTCTAGAAAAAGTTTTTAACGGATAATTAAGGATACGATGGCTAAGATAAAAGTAACAAAACAAAAAAGTGCGATCAATCGTACGCAAAGACAGAAAAGAACTTTAGAAGCTCTTGGTCTTAAAAAGATTGGTCAAACTGTAGAACATGATGCTACACCAAATATCCTTGGTATGGTTAATAAAGTAAAACATTTAGTTTCTGTAGAAGAAGCTTAAAAAAATACTGAAAAAATGGATTTAAGTAATTTAAAACCTGCAGAAGGTTCAGTTAATAATAATAGTAAAAGAGTAGGTAGAGGTCAAGGTTCTGGAAAAGGTGGTACTGCAACACGTGGTCACAAAGGAGCAAAATCTAGATCTGGATATTCAAGAAAAATAGGATTTGAAGGAGGACAAATGCCACTTCAAAGACGTGTACCTAAATTTGGTTTTACTAACATTAACCGTAAAGAATATCAAGGTGTTAATCTTGATACTTTACAACAAATGGTTGATGATAAAAAAATAAAAGATACGATAGATTTAGATACATTAATCGCATTCCGTTTAGCTGGTAAAAACGAACTAGTTAAAATTTTAGGAAGAGGAGAATTAAAATCTAAATTAAAAGTATCTGCTCATAAATTTACTGCTTCAGCAAAAGCTGCTATAGAAGCTGCAGGAGGAGAAGTAGTAACTTTATAAGACCCAATATTATACAATGAAATTAATAGAAACTTTAAAAAGTGTTTGGAGAATAACGGAGCTGAAAGACCGCATCATACTAACGATAGGTTTACTTTTAGTATTTCGTTTTGGAGCACAGGTTGTGCTTCCTGGGATTAATCCTGATCAATTAGGAGGTTTATCCGATATTGCTGGAGGCGGAGGTCTTTTAGGTATATTAGATGCATTTACAGGAGGAGCTTTTGCTAATGCCTCAGTTTTTGCATTAGGTATTATGCCTTATATATCTGCTTCAATTGTAGTACAGTTAATGGGAATTGCAATTCCTTATTTACAGAAATTACAAAAAGAAGGAGCCTCAGGACAAAAAAAGATTACTCAAATTACGCGTTGGTTAACCATAGGAATATGTTTAATTCAAGCTCCTGGTTACCTAATAAGCTTACCAGCTTTAACTGGTGCAGGTGGCCTTGGTAATCTTCTAGTACCAGGATTCTCTACAACAACATTTATGTTTTCTTCTGTAATTATACTTGTAACTGGTTGTGTTTTCGCAATGTGGTTAGGAGAAAAAATTACAGATAAAGGTATAGGTAATGGTATCTCATTGTTAATTATGGTAGGTATTATTGCTACATTACCGGTTTCATTCGCACAAGAATTTGATTCGGCTGTAACTCAATCTAATGGTGGATTAATTAAAATATTAATAGAGTTAGTAATTTGGTTAGTTATCATTTTAGCTTCAGTAATGTTAGTAATGGGAGTTCGTAAAATTGCAGTGCAGTATGCTAGACGTACAGCATCTGGGGGATACGAAAAAAATGTATTTGGATCAAGACAATACATTCCTCTTAAACTAAATGCTTCAGGAGTAATGCCAATTATCTTTGCTCAAGCAATTATGTTTGTGCCAGGTTTAATTGGAGGGTTAGATTTTATGAAAGATTCTGCCGTAGGTCAATGGTTAGTAACAAATTATGCTGGAAATAGTATTTTCGGATTGTGGTATAATATTACATTTGCATTATTAATTATAATATTTACATACTTCTATACTGCAATTACGGTACCAACTAATAAAATGGCAGACGATTTAAAACGTAGTGGTGGTTTTATCCCAGGTATTCGTCCAGGATCAGAAACATCAGAATATTTAGATAAAATAATGTCGCAAATAACATTGCCAGGCTCTATATTTTTAGCATTAATAGCTGTGTTCCCTGCTATTATTGTGAAAATAATGAATATACAAAGTGGATGGGCACTGTTTTTTGGAGGTACGTCATTATTAATTATGGTTGGAGTTGCAATCGATACTATGCAACAAGTAAATTCATATTTGTTGAATAAACACTATGATGGCTTGATGAAAACAGGTAAAAATAGAAAGCAATAAGCTTATATATAATACTATGGCAAAGCAAGCAGCAATAGAACAAGACGGAACAATAATAGAAGCATTATCTAATGCAATGTTTCGTGTTGAATTAGAAAACGGTCATATTGTGACTGCACATATCTCAGGTAAAATGCGTATGCATTATATTAAACTGTTACCAGGAGATAAAGTAAAATTAGAAATGAGTCCTTACGATTTATCTAAGGCTCGCATAACTTATAGATACTAATACAGATGAAAGTAAGAGCATCAGTTAAAAAAAGAAGCGCAGATTGTAAAATTGTGCGACGAAAAGGTAGACTTTACGTAATCAACAAAAAGAATCCTAGATTCAAACAAAGACAAGGTTAATTATGGCTAGAATAGCAGGTGTAGACATACCAAAACAAAAAAGAGGAGTAATCTCTTTAACGTATATCTTCGGAATAGGAAGAAGTAGAGCTCAAGAAATATTAGCAACAGCTAATGTAGACGAAAGTAAAAAAGTTCAAGATTGGACAGACGATGAGATTAGTGGAATTCGTGCCGCAGTTGGTACTTACACTATCGAAGGTGAGTTGCGTTCTGAAACTCAATTAAACATTAAACGTTTAATGGATATTGGGTGTTATAGAGGTATCCGCCACAGAGCTGGACTTCCTTTAAGAGGACAACGTACTAAAAACAATTCTAGAACTAGAAAAGGTAGAAGAAAAACAGTTGCTAATAAGAAAAAAGTAACTAAATAATAATTAGGAAAATGGCAAAGTCAAGTACTAAAAAACGTAAAGTTATTGTTGAATCTATAGGAGAAGCACATATTACAGCTTCTTTTAACAACATTATCGTATCTCTTACTAATAAAAAAGGCGATGTAATTTCATGGTCTTCTGCTGGTAAAATGGGATTTAGAGGATCTAAGAAAAACACACCTTATGCTGCTCAATTAGCTGCAGAAGATGCAGTAGAAGTTGCTAAGGAAGCTGGGTTGAAAAAAGTAAAAGTATACGTAAAAGGTCCAGGTAATGGTAGAGAATCTGCAATAAGATCAATCCATAATGGTGGTATAGAAGTTACAGAAATTATTGATGTAACTCCAATGCCTCATAACGGATGTAGACCTCCAAAACGTAGAAGGGTTTAATCTGAATTTATTTTTCAGAACCTTCATAAATAAAAAATAATTAAATAAGTATCACCGAGAGATTAACGATTATCGAAGGATAAGCTTAAGACCTTAATTCATAGTCGCTCTCATAATAAATTTTAAAATGGCAAGATATACTGGTCCTAAAACTAAAATCGCACGTAAGTTTGGTGAAGCTATTTTTGGAGAAGATAAATCTTTTGAAAAAAGAAATTATCCTCCAGGGCAACACGGAAATAATAGAAGACGTGGAAAAAAATCTGAATACGCAATTCAGTTACAAGAAAAGCAAAAAGCAAAATACACTTATGGTGTATTAGAGCGTCAATTCAGAAATATGTTTAAAAAAGCAACTGCTGCGCCTGGAATTACAGGTGAAGTGTTGTTACAATTATGTGAATCTAGATTAGATAATGTTGTTTACAGAATGGGAGTTTCTCGTTCTAGAAGAGGAGCAAGACAATTAGTATCTCACAGACATATTACCGTAAATGGTGAAATTGTAAATATCCCGTCTTACTCATTAAAAGCAGGAGATGTTGTTGCAGTTAGAGAAAAATCTAAATCATTAGATGCTATCGAAACTGCATTAGCAAGCTCTAGTAATGTTTACGAATGGATTACTTGGAATAATGATACTAAGCAAGGAACATTTGTTTCTGTTCCTGCAAGAGTTCAAATTCCAGAAAACATTAATGAGCAATTCATAGTCGAATTATATTCTAAATAATAAACTAATCATATTGATATTTAGCCAAAGGATTTATTTGCCTTCTTCAAGCTTATAAATCGCGCAACTAAATAACAATTAAAACGAAGAAAAATATGGCAATTTTAAATTTTCAGAAGCCCGATAAAGTAATCATGATCGATTCTACCGATTTTGAAGGTAAATTCGAATTTAGACCTTTAGAACCTGGTTATGGATTAACAGTGGGAAATGCTTTAAGAAGAGTCTTACTATCTTCTTTAGAAGGATTTGCGATTACATCGGTTAGAATTGAAGGTGTAGAGCATGAATTTTCTACGATTGCAGGTGTCGTTGAAGACGTTACAGAAATTATACTTAACTTAAAACAAGTACGTTTTAAGCGCCAAATAGATGAAATTGATAACGAATCTGTTTCAATTTCTATTTCTGGTCAGGATCAAATTACTGCTGGAGATTTTCAAAAATTTATTTCAGGATTCCAAGTACTAAATTCAGATTTAGTAATCTGTAACTTAGACCCTAAAGTAAATATTAATATGGAAATTACTATTGAAAAAGGAAGAGGTTATGTTCCTGCTGAAGAGAATAAAAAAGCAACAGCACCTATAGGAACAATCTTTACAGATTCAATTTATACACCTATTAAAAACGTTAAGTATAGTGTTGAGAATTATCGTGTAGAACAAAAAACGGATTACGAAAAATTAATTTTCGAAATCATTACAGATGGTTCTGTTAATCCTCAAGACGCATTAACTGAAGCTGCAAAAATATTAATTCACCACTTCATGTTATTCTCTGATGAGCGTATCACATTAGAAGCAGATGAAATTGCACAAACTGAAACTTATGATGAAGAATCACTTCATATGAGACAGTTATTAAAAACTAAGCTTATAGATATGGACCTTTCTGTACGTGCGCTTAATTGCTTAAAAGCTGCAGAAGTAGATACATTAGGAGACTTAGTATCATTTAATAAAAACGACTTAATGAAGTTCCGTAACTTCGGTAAAAAATCTTTAACAGAACTAGAAGAACTAGTAAATGTAAAAGGATTAAACTTCGGTATGGATTTAAGTAAATATAAACTAGATAAAGATTAATACATCATATTTTGCTCCTCAATAATGAGTTGTAGCAAGATGATGATTAAAACAAAATGTCATGAGACACGGAAAAAAAGTAAACCACTTAGGTAGAAAAACCGCTCACAGAAAAGCAATGTTAGCTAATATGGCTTGTTCTTTAATAGAACACAAGCGTATTAACACTACCGTTGCTAAAGCAAAAGCGTTAAAACAATTTGTAGAGCCTTTAGTAACAAAATCTAAAGAAGATACTACACATAACAGACGTATTGTATTTAGTCGTTTAAGACAAAAAGAAGCTGTAGCAGAATTGTTTAGAGATGTAGCTGCTAAAGTAGGTGATCGTCCAGGAGGTTATACAAGAATTATTAAACTTGGAAATCGTTTAGGAGATAATGCTGATATGGCAATGATAGAATTAGTTGATTATAACGAAATCTATAATGCAGGTCAGAAAAAGAAAGCAACTACTCGTAGAAGTAGAAGAGGTGGTAGTAAAGCCGCTGCTGCTCCAGTTGCAGAAACTAAAGCTTCAAACGAAGAAGAATAAATGTTAATAAGCATTCATAAAATACAAGGGTAAACTTTTTTAGTTTACCCTTTTTTTATAGATTTTTGCAAAACTTTAAAAATTTAATTGATGAAATATCAAACACGTAAAAAAGCAATTATCCTCTTAGCAGACGGGACTATTTTTTATGGAAAAGCTATTGGTAGAGAAGGAAGTGCTTTTGGAGAAGTATGTTTTAATACCGGAATGACAGGTTATCAAGAAATCTTTACAGATCCTTCTTATTTCGGACAATTAATGGTAACAACAAATGCACACATAGGAAATTATGGTGTTAATGATCAGGAAGTTGAATCAGATTCGATTAAGATTGCTGGGTTAATTTGTAAAAACTTTAGTTATAATTACTCTAGAGTTGATGCAAATGGATCATTAGAAGACTTTTTTGAAACGAATAATCTTTTCGGGATCTCTGATGTAGATACACGAGCGTTAGTAAGTTATATAAGAGATAATGGAGCAATGAATGCTGTTATTTCTACAGAGGTAGATAATATAGAGAACTTAAAAAAGCAATTAGCAGAAGTTCCTAATATGGATGGTTTGGAGTTAGCTTCAAAAGTATCTACAAAAGAACCTTATTATTTTGGAGATGAAAATGCGTCGCTAAAAATTGCAGCTTTAGATATTGGAATTAAAAAGAATATTCTTCGCAATCTCGCTAAGCGAGATGCTTATATAAAGGTATTCCCATATAATGCTACATTTGAGGAATTGAATGCATGGAATCCAGATGGATACTTTTTATCTAACGGACCTGGAGACCCAGAACCTTTGGTAGAAGCTCAAGCATTAGCAAAAGAAGTTATCAAAAGGAATTTACCATTATTTGGTATTTGTCTTGGCCATCAGGTTATAGCTTTAGCAAATGGTGTGTCTACATATAAAATGCACAATGGGCACAGAGGGATTAATCATCCAGTAAAAAACTTAATCACTGGTAAAGGAGAAATAACATCTCAAAACCACGGTTTTGCAGTAAATAGAGAAGAGGCAGAAAATCATTCAGATTTAGAAATTACGCACGTACATTTAAATGATCATACGGTTGCGGGGTTAGCAATGAAAAGTAAAAACTGCTTCTCAGTACAATACCATCCTGAAGCGAGCCCAGGACCACATGATTCATCATACTTATTTGATGAATTTATAAATAATATAAAAGCAAATTAATTACATTATGAGTATAATAATTAATGTTCACGCAAGACAAATTTTTGATTCTAGAGGAAACCCCACTGTAGAAGTTGATGTTGAAACTGAGAATGGAGTTTTAGGAAGAGCAGCAGTACCATCAGGAGCATCTACAGGTGAGCATGAAGCTGTAGAGCTTAGAGATGGAGGCGATGCTTATATGGGGAAAGGTGTACTTAAAGCTATTGAAAATGTAAACAGAATTATAGCTGAAGAATTGTTAGGAGTTTCTGTTTTTGAACAAAACTATATAGATCAACTCATGTGTGAAATAGATGGAACTCCAAACAAATCTAAGTTAGGAGCTAATGCTATTTTAGGGGTATCGTTAGCAGTTGCTAAAGCAGCCGCAAACGAGCTTGGTATGCCATTGTATCGATATATAGGAGGAGTAAGTGCGAACACACTTCCAGTACCTATGATGAATATTATAAACGGAGGTTCTCATAGTGATGCTCCGATTGCATTTCAAGAATTTATGGTAATGCCAGTAAAAGCAAATAATTTTACACATGCATTACAAGTAGGAAGTGAAATTTTTCACAACCTTAAAAAAGTATTACACGACAGAAATCTTAGTACAGCAGTAGGAGACGAAGGCGGTTTTGCACCTACTTTAAAAGGTACTGAAGATGCATTAGATACTATTGCAAAAGCAGTATCCAATGCTGGATATAAACTAGGAGATGATGTAATGATTGCTTTAGATTGTGCAGCAGCAGAGTTTTATGTAGATGGAAAATATGATTACACAAAATTTGAAGGTGATAAAGGCATTGTAAGAACAAGTAAAGAACAAGCAGATTATTTAGCAGAACTCACTTTAAAATATCCAATAATCTCTATTGAAGATGGTATGGATGAAAATGACTGGGAAGGATGGAAATATTTAACTGATAAAATTGGAGATAAAGTACAGCTAGTAGGAGACGATTTGTTTGTTACCAATGTAGAACGTTTATCTCGAGGTATTAACGAAGGCATTGCAAATTCTATCTTAATTAAAGTTAACCAAATAGGTACTTTATCTGAAACTATTGCGGCAGTAAATATGGCTCATAATGCTGGATTTACATCGGTAATGTCACATCGTTCGGGTGAGACAGAAGATAATACAATTGCCGATCTGGCAGTAGCATTAAATACAGGTCAGATTAAAACAGGATCTGCATCGCGTAGTGATCGTATGGCAAAGTATAATCAGCTGCTAAGAATAGAAGAAGAATTAGGTAATGTGGCTTACTACCCAAAAGAGAAAGCATTTAAAATTAATTAAATTTTAAACTAGCATTATATAAGCGCCAATTATTAATTTTTTAATAATTGGCGTTTTTTATTTAGAGGTTATTAAAATGTAAATAAACCAAATCCCTTGTGGAGTTGCTTTATAAATCATTAGATATTTCGTAATTTCGTAAAATCTCTTTCGACAAAGAATTCATACAAAAATACATTAAGATTATGTCAGATAAAGCTACGTTAGAAGTTAACGGTCAAAAATACGAGTTTCCATTATTTACAGGAACAGAAAATGAAGTTGCTATAGATGTAAAAACATTAAGAGGAGCAACCAATGGAGTTACAACCATTGATCCAGGTTATAAAAACACAGGATCTTGTTTAAGTGATATTACATTTCTAGATGGAGAGAAAGGAATCTTAAGATATAGAGGATATTCAATTGAAGAACTCGCAGAAAAAGCAAGTTTTTTAGAAGTAGTTTATTTATTAATATTCGGAGAGCTTCCAACTAAAGAGCAGTTAGATAAATTTCATTCAGATATTAAATCAAAATCTGTAGTAGATGACGATGTAAAGAAAATATTGGATGCATTTCCAAAGTCGGCACATCCAATGGGTGTATTGTCTTCATTAACAAGTGCTTTAACGGCATTTAATCCTACTTCAGTAAATGTTGATTCTGAAGAGGAAATGTACAATGCAATTATAAAAATACTAGGGAAATTCCCAGTATTGGTAGCTTGGACATTACGGAAAAAAGAAGGGTTACCACTAGATTATGGAGATAATAGCTTAGACTATGTAGAGAATGTTTTAAAAATGATGTTCTGCAAGCCAAACGAAAGTTATGTTCAAAATCAAATCGTGGTAGATGCATTAAATAAATTACTAATTCTTCATGCAGATCACGAACAAAACTGTTCTACATCTACTGTTAGAATTGTAGGCTCATCACATGCTGGATTGTTCGCATCGCTATCAGCAGGTATTTCAGCACTTTGGGGACCACTTCATGGTGGTGCTAATCAAGCAGTTTTAGAAATGCTGGAAGCTATAAAAGAAGATGGAGGAGATACTAAAAAGTATATGGGTAAAGCCAAAGATAAAGAAGATCCTTTTCGTTTAATGGGCTTTGGACATCGCGTATATAAAAACTTTGATCCACGTGCAAAAATCATAAAAGTAGCTGCAGACGAAGTATTAGAAGATTTAGGTGTAGAAGATCCAATTTTAGAGATTGCTAAAGGCTTAGAGCAAGAAGCACTTAGAGACCCGTATTTTGTAGATCGTAAACTATATCCTAATGTAGATTTTTATTCAGGTATTATTTACAGAGCGATGGGTATTCCTGTAGAAATGTTTACTGTAATGTTTGCTTTAGGGCGCTTACCAGGTTGGATTGCACAATGGAGAGAAATGCGTTTACGTAAAGAACCTATTGGTCGACCAAGACAAATATATACAGGAGAAAACTTAAGAACTTTTGTTCCTGTAGAGAAAAGATAATTTTTAAATTATATAAATTAATGCCATTTGGAAAATGCTTATTTTTAGCAAAATTCTAAATGGCTTTTTTGTTTTATAAGAAATGAAAGAAATAAAAATAATAAAAAACAGATCGGATATAGGGGCAGGAACCAGAGGATCAGATATGGGAATTGATGCTATCGAAATTGCTGCAATTAACATCAATAATAATTATTTTTCACGTTTTAATTTTGAAGATGTCGAAACCGAAAACGAATCTATTTATAATAAAGTAAACAACTCATTTGCAAAGCGAATTGAGCATGTGTTTAATCAATGTTTACGAGTATCTAATGTAGTAGAACGTAATTTAAACGAAGGTGTTTTTCCGTTAGTAATCTCAGGAGACCATTCTTCAGCGTTAGGCACTTTAAGTGGTATAAAAGCAGCAAATCCAGATAAGCGAATAGGAGCAGTTTGGATTGACGCACATGCAGATTTGCATTCACCTTATACATCTCCCTCAGGGAATATTCATGGTATGCCATTGGCAGCAGCACTTGGCGACGATAATCTGAGTTGTCAGATTAATGAAGTTACTGGTGATACTAATACCTATTGGGAAGCTATAAAAAATATTGGTATTGATGGCCCTAAAATACACTCAGACGATTTAGTGTTTTTTGGAGTACGTGATACAGAAGCACCGGAAGATAAGCAGATAGAGAAATTGAACATCAAAAATTATCGTGTTGACGAAGTTCGTTATAGAGGGTTAGAAGTAGCTGTAAATGAAGCGATAGATAAGCTGAAAGATTGCGATATGATTTATATATCTTTTGATGTAGATAGTATGGATTGTGATTTAATTTCTTACGGTACAGGAACACCGGTTGCTAAAGGCTTTGATCAATACGAGGCGATGCAGATTATCAATAAATTGATAGAAACCAAAAAAGTAACTTGTTTAGAGTTTGTGGAAGTCAATCCGTTATTAGATACTAAAGGCAATAAAATGGCAGAAACAGCTTTTGAAGTTTTGGATAATGTCACCAGTACGTTGCAAGAAACATTAAATTAATATAACTTCAATGATTAACTAAAACTAAAATATTTTAGCTGATTAATAAATAACACGTAACATCATCAAAGCAAAAAAGCAGTCTTAACAGGCTGCTTTTTGTTTTTTATGTAGTTGGAATGCTCTGTGAGCTTGGGATTAATTTGTTACTTTAGTGCACATACAAAAATATATAGTTACCAGTAAGGAACTATATAAATGCGTTAGCAAATATTAAAAATAAAATTAGTCAAGTAATAGTATTCTTGAAAATGAATAAACATCATATATACATAAAGCCAGAAATTTTAGCTTTAAAGTTAAAGACGATATTTGACCCCTACTTTGTAAGAGGTTTAGAGAATTGGAAAAAATTCGCAGCATTAGGTGACGTTGTTTATTACCCTAAAGGAACTATTCTTAAAAAACCATATCAAGTTGAAAAATACTATTCTATTATACTTGAAGGAAGTGGAAGTATTCAACTTTGGAATGAAAATAATTATAAATGCTTGGATTTAACATATGACCTTGAAAAATTTGGAGATTATACATCTTTTATCACTCGACAGTCTACTCCTCTAGAAACCATATTACTTGAAGATTCTAAATTATTTCAAATTCCATATTATAATTTTCAAAAAATGCTAAGTGAGTCACCTGTTGGAGAAAAAATAACGAGAATAATGACAGAAGTTTTTCTAATTGAAAAGCAACAACAGCAAATAAACCTACTCACTAAAACTGCATCTGAAAGATTTTTAGAATTAAAAGAACAAGTACCTAACTTATTAAACCGAACTCCAAAAAAAAGTATTGCTTCTTATTTAGGGATTACTCCACAAAGTTTGAGTAGAATTACTAAAACTTTGATTTGATTTATCATATGGTAAGTTGTATTATATTTATTTTTTCAACTTTTGCATAATAAATTACTTAATCTATTTATTATGCAAGAAAAATCTACACTTCAAAAATCTAAAGAATTTCTTATTATCATTGGGTTTCCAATATTATATATATTATTCTGTGCTTCTCCATTTGCTTTAAAACTTTTTGATTCACATCAATCTAATTATTATATTCCCGTATGGAGTATAATAATTGCTTTACATTGGATTTCTGTATACGCTGTATATGTTGTTTTAAAAGAACAAGGAAAAACCTTTAAGGACATAGGTTATAAATTATCAAAAAAAGGAACTATTATTTTCATCTCTTGCTTTATTCTAGTTTCTTTAATTGTTTTTGGGTTTACAGAATTCACATTGGATGGTGTAGTTATAAATGATTCTAAATTGAATAAATTACCTAGTTTAATACCTAAAACAACTATAGAAAGACTCTTTTTTATGTTACTAGTTTTTTCTACAGGTTTTTGTGAAGAAATAGTATATAGAGGTTTTGCTATTAATGTACTTCAAAAAGTTGGAATAAATAAATGGATTGCTTTAGTAATTGCCGCAGTTATTTTTGTTGGCATACACGGTTATCAAGGCTATTCAAACAGATTTATTTTTCTTGTTACTGGTGGAATTGTATTTGGTACTATCTTTATTGTTAGTAAGAGATTAATACCTTCTATTATTTTACATTTATTAATTAACTTAACCTCTATGATGGCTATCCTTCAATTAGTCAATTAGAAATCTAAGAAACAATCAAGCAGTCTTAATAGGCTGCTTTTTTGTTTAAATAATTGAATTAAACACTTTACTTATAAATTCATCGTATTCACTCAAAATAAATTTTAGCATAGATTTTGATAAATTACTTTAGTATCAAATAAACTAACATTAAACATTATGCTAAAAAGATTGATAATCCTAACTATTGTAACTTTTCAATTCAATTACATTTATTCTAATCAGATTGATAATTTAAATAATACAGAAGAAGTATTACAATTTGTAAAATCATTTAATAAAGATTTCATTAACGATAAGTATGCAGAATTTCAAATCAGATCTACAAAAGAAATTTCTAAAGATTTAAATTGTGGAGGATTATTCAACAAGTGGAGTATCAAAAATTGGGAAAAAATAGATCTAAATAATGATAATTTGACAGATTTAATTGTAATAGGTTATTTGTATGATTACTTTACAATTGCAATTATAGATAAAAATCAAGGAGACTATAAAATACATAGGATAAATAAGAACCCTTTTGAAAAGTGTGAGCTTGTAAAACCAATAAAAGTTGAAGGTGAAAACCAGTTAAAAATTTTCCATAAAAAATATACACAAACAGGACTCTTTGAATTCGATTCTAAAAATTTAATTGATACGTTAAGCTTTAAGTATGATGATATATTAGAATTAAATGATGTTTTAGAAAATTATAATATTAAATCTATACAGCTAAAAACCAGTTACTGTTTTGGTTCTTGCCCTGTATTTACATTAAAAATGTATAAAAATGGTAATGTAGAATATAAAGGAGAAGAGTATGTTGATTATAAAGGTGAGTACAAAACTAAATTTCCAATCAAAAGATTTAATACACTAGCTGCAATCTTAAATTACATAAGAGTCAAAGAACTAAAAGACACCTATGCTGTTACTTGGACTGATGATCAAACTGCTTTTTTGGAAATAGAATTTAAAAATGGAGAGGTCAAGAAAATAAAAGATTATGGTTTACAAGGAACTTATGGCTTAAGAACTATTTATAATAAGATGATTGAAATAGGAACTAAGACAAAATGGAAAAAATGACGATAAGAATATCTATTTTTGATGATTTTATATAAAAAGTTAAATGAAAGTATTAGACAGACATAATATTAATAAGCTAAGTAAAATCTTGTATAATAGTAATATCATGCTCTCTGGAGATAGTCAATCATTTATTAAAATCAGTGAAAAACTCATTCTCAATCTACAAAATGAATATGATAAAGATAAATTAAGAAGAGTTATAGAAAGCGATTTAACGTCAACATATGGATTAGAAATTGAAGAAGATAAAATTCGTGAAATAACTAAAAAAGTTTATTCATGGTATCATAATTAAACTCTAATCATATTAATATACCTCTGAAGAGCAGTCTAACAAGCTGCTTTTTTTGTATAAATATGTAAATGGAAATGCTCTGGCGAGCTTACTTTTCATTAAATAGTTGTTATGTATATCTTAAAAAAAATAATCACACCACGTTAATCAGTATATTTGATTATATATTAATTGGTTTTATAAATCATATAGCATTCAAAATGAGAACAATTTTCACCTTACTTATTCTCACAATACTATACTCGTGTATTAATTCCTCAAAAGCAGACCAAAGCCAGCAGTCTGCCAATAATTTTTCACAAAACATTCTTTCTGAGAAATTTAAAGGAATGAATTATACAGGACCTGGTAGAGGCCCTTTAGGAACAGAACCTTTTTCATCAATGAAAGAAGTAGGTACAAACATTGTCGCATTAGTCCCGGAAGCATCCCTTTTTCAAAATAACCTAAAAGTTGTTCATGATTTTGAAGGGCAGTGGTACGGAGAAACATCAACAGCTATACTAGAAGGGGTTAAGCAAGCGAAAGAAGTTGGATTAAAAATAATGTTAAAACCGCACTTAGAACCAGGAATAGATGTTTCGGATTGGGAACGTCCTGAAGTAGACTTTACGGATAGTCTGTCTATTGTAGAATATGGTAAAAGTGCTAAGGAATTCTTTAATAAGGTAGATATTAAAGTTCGTAAAAGAACGAATTGGCGAGGAGATTTAATGGCAAAAAATGATGATGACTGGTTACTCATAGCTAATGCTTATGAACAATATATTTTAAAGTACGCTGTTATGGCAGACTCAATAAATGCGGATGCGTTTTGCATCGGAACTGAATTAAAAGTAATGGCTTTAGAAAAGCCTGATTATTGGAGATCTTTAATTAAAAAAGTAAGAAAAATATATAAAGGCCCTATTACCTATGCAGCCAACTGGGATAGTTTTGATCAAATTACGTTTTGGGATGATCTGGATTTTATCGGTATTGATGCTTATTTCCCATTGAGTGACAATAAAACACCTCAGGTAGAAGAATTACTTATATCATGGCAACCTGTTAAGGATAGGATTGAGAAACTACAACGCAAAGTAGGGAAACCCATTGTTTTTACTGAATGGGGGTATGAGAGTGAAGATTATGCAGGGAAAACACCATGGGGATCTGAAGGTGAAGTAAATATTGAAACACAGGTTAACTTGTATGAAAGTACGTTTCAAAGCTTTTGGGACGAATCATGGTTTTTAGGTGTCTTTATATGGAGATGGTCTCCTCCAAATGAGTTAGGAAGCTCATACAATTTCACACCAAGAGGAAAGCAAACCGAAACCGTAATAAAAGAATGGTTCAATAAAGAATAAAAATTTAATACTGAATAATTTTTATAATTCTCTAGCACTTATAATTTTAAGTTTTCCTTCTGCTACTGCAGAACACGATGCTGCATCATTTGGCGCAGTACTACTAGCTCCAGTTGTAACATCTAATACGACTTCAAATTCCTGATTTGGCACAGCTGCAGCTCTAAAAGTATGACTTGATAATGTTAATCCAGTAGCAGGATTTTCGATCAAGCCAATGACATTTAAACTATCATCAGCAATACTATGAGATAAAGGCGCCATTACTGCATTAATATTTGCATAGGCAGATGCAGGGCCATCTGTTATTTCAACTTTAGTTCTATACTCATAAGTTAAAGTTACTTCAATTCGTCCAGCTTGGCTTCCTCCAAATGTAACCTTATGACCTATTGCCCCTTCTCCAGTTGCTTTACCTAGCCCGTCAACTGCAGACGATGCAATAAAACTTCCTGTTTGAGTGTCAAAACTAGAACCAGCAATAGCATCAGAAGTGGTTACATTACTATTGCTTTCAGATTTATTAAACGATGGAGGCGTGTAAGTTCTACTCCATTTAGTTCTACCTCTTCTACGAGCTAAAAAAAACACTCCAATTATCAATAAGACGAGTAATAAAAAAATAAGAATATATTGTAGCATAAAACTTCTTTTTAATTGATTATTCAACTAAAGAAGATCAAGTTAATTGCTTAAGAGTCAAGACAGTAATCAAATATACAAAATAATATTAAACTTTAGTTATAGCGAAAATTAAAAAATAGATGAGTGTTTTTTTATAACATTTAAATTAATTGATGGGTATTACAATCTCTAAGTTGTATGATTCAACATCATATACGTAGTGATACGTATTGTTTGATACTATATTTTGTTTTTAAATTTTGATTCCGTACTAAAAATTAATATTACTGAAGCCAAAATAATAAAAGAAGATATAATTAACGACCAATATTGTTTTGGTTCTGAAATATTAGAATAATCAACATTCAAGACACTTATAATACTTGAAATTATTATTAAAATTGATGCTAGGTTTCTTTTAATCATTTTTTATCTATTTGAGTGCTTTCCGCTAATGAATGCCAACGTGTTGTGTATGGTTTCGTTGTATTAGGACTAATTTAGTAAACAAAAACGAACCAGAGGAAATTCCTTAGGATTTTCCGAGTATACACAGAACTAACAATTTTAACCACTGATTTTACTTTAACTGAAAATGTATGTGGTCGTCATGCCTCACAGCTTGGCAACCATGAAATCTTACTTTCTCATTTCTTAAATTCAGTCGATTTTTTAAATGAGGTTCGATAAATAGTTTTTCAACCACATTTTGTTTAAGAATTAGATTTATTAATTCTAGAGTTCCTTTTTCTGAAAACTTTATGTCCTTATTAATTTTTCCAAAAGTTATGTATTTTGGAAAATCGTATTGCCAACTTCCTTTGTTTTTACAAATAGAAATTTGATCGTATTCTTTTTCAGTTGGACTTTCATAAGCTCCATAGCCACTTACTGAAAGTTTTTTGTTAGTGAGTTTTCCATTTTGATTTTCATAAATGAGAGAAACATCTATTTTTTTTCCGTCGTTATGACTCAAATGTGGTAGTAAAGGGAATTTGTCAATAAATGGAAAGTTTGCATCTAGGTAAATCATTTTAATCCCACTATTTCTTTTTTCAAATTCGTTGGCTATTCTACCAATTGCTTTGTTTAATTCAGGTTTAACATAATTTCTATTTGCTAGTTTATAAAAAAATGAATGAGCTTGTAAAAATTCCGTTTCTTTTATTTTTTCACGACCAAAAGTAGGAGCGAGGTTGGGTACAATCAAATATGTCGTAAATAAGTATAATGTTACGAAAATTCCGATTCGCTTTAATCTTCTCTTTTTAGTTTTCTTTTTGATTAGAAGCAAAGAAAACAGATAAATTATTCCACCAATTTGAGTAACAGCAGTTAAAAGGATTATAATTATTATGTGAAGTATGATTTTCAACAGTATGTTCAACTTGTGACTAACGGTTTTGTGTATGATTTCGTTGTGAATTAGGTAACTAATTTAGCAATTTTTTGTACATGTTGTTGCCAAGTAGTGCTTATGTTTTAGAAATCATTTTCCGTCTCGTAATACATTTTCCCGTTTAGTGGAATCATAGTACTTATTGTATAAGAATGAGAAAAAGAAATCTTTTGTAATTCATAAATCTTGTTTATTGTAACTCTGTCCCAATATTCCAATGGAATATTTTCTACAATTCCGAAAATCATTTTATCTCCACCTTGGCATCTTGTATCGACAGAATGTTCTTTAGGAACAAAATCAAGTGTAAAGTCCAATTCTCCATTTTCCTTAAAGTATTTCCATTTTCCAATTCGGTAATAATAGAACACTCGGCAAGCTCCAGCTGTACAGCAATCTATATAAGAACTTATTTTATAATTTCCTTCTGCTGATAAAATTCCATTTGAATTATATTCTTTCCATAAATCAAACTTTAAAAAACTAACATCATTATTTTCAACTGCCATTTTTCCAATTCCGATAACTGTTCCTTTTTTGTTTTTGAGCTCAATCAATGAATCTTTTTCAGGAATTCCATTTTCAAGTTCTCCATAAAGTTTGTCATCTTGAATAAAAACCCGATTCTGATGTAGGTTTTTAGTTCCACAACTAAAAATCAAAATAATTATTATGAGGCTTATCGTTTTGTTCATTCTCGCATTATTTACAACATGTTTGTGTATGGTTAGTTGTGTTAGTTAAGAACTAAGTTAGCAAACAAAAACGAACCAGAGGAAATTTCGAAAGAATTTTCCAAGCAGGCTAGAAGCAGGCAATTAGCTATACACGTTAGGTACTAAAGATAATAAAAGGGCAGAAACGGCTTTCGAAGTTTTAGAGGATGTTACAAAAACATTGATAGAGAATATTTAAATAATATATATAACAAACAACGGTGTAGTAGGAGGTTTCATTTTAATGCCAATCATACCCACAATATCTACATTGCTTAGCTGTTGGGGTTCTTGCTATTCCACCACAATTAGAACACGTATTCAACGCCAATTCATTGAAGTGTTCATTAAAAACCCTTGCTGCTGCATTCTTATGAAATTCTTGAATTCCATTTTTTAATAATTTTAAAACTTCCGGATCACTCGAATTATCCCTTTCATAGGCAATAGTCATTTTCTCAACTCGATCCTTGTATGGTAGAAATTTCACCTGAGCTACATGATGTCTCATGGCTTTTTTCTCTACTTCGTTGTAAAAAGCTGTGCAATAAATTGAAATGTATTCTATAATATCTTCTTTATTTTTCACTCTTATTGCTGGTAACGCCCTGCTAAATGTAGTTCAGTTTTTCAGAATGAAAAGATAATAAATTCTTGAACAATAATTAGAGGAGTTAACTTCGAAATAATCTCGAATTATTGGTTATCAGCTAGCTTCGCGAAACGAAGTGTTTTATTAGATTGAGAATTCAAGAAACAGAATCAAATTGCTTTTATATATTGTTTGGTTATAAAAAACTTCTTACATTTGAGATAGTCCTTTATGCGCTTCAGGACTAAAAATTAATTCCCCTTACATGATTAATTTGTTTGAATAAATAGTGTAGCATGGCTACCTATTTAAGGTATGCTATCATATGTATTTATAATAATTAAAAAGTGTTTATATAATAGATATATACGTAATACGTATATCCAATTGTTAACCACAAGCTGAAAAATGAGAACTACAGAGATTAGAAAAATAATTGCCAAATCAGAAAACGCCGAATGGTTTAATACTATTGAGATATCAATTGAATACCCGAAAATTAATTTTTCCAGACGTTTTAAAGGAGTAAGTTCTATACACAGATTCCTGACCGAACAAGTCAAAGGTTGGGAAAAATATGGTAATAGCATCCCGAACGAATTGTCCAATTCAAAAAGATACTTTATAAATCTAAAATCTCGAATAGAAAATTTTGTCGATTTAAGACAAAATGACCATCAAAGCAATTTAGTTAGTTATTGGAGAAATGAACAAACTCAATTACAAAGCTATAATCAAAATAGTCCATTTTTTACTTACGATTCGCCACAAACCGAATTCCTAATTGATGTTCATAATAAATTCCCTTCTTCTTTTCAAGGAGCTTATCTTTTTACCATTGGTCAACATAGAACAAACAATAGGGACGAGCTGATTGGAGCAATTCTCGCCTATGAATTTGAATTAAAAGACCATACAGAGATTACTCAAAGAAGGGATAAAGAAAAGGCATCAATCAGTAGGTTAAGAAATGATTTTCAAAAACAAATTGTCAAATCAGAAAATGAACTCATCGAGCATCTAACAAATGCCAACAAAGAATATGAAAATTATGCTGGTAAAATAGATGAACTTAAAACCAACAAAGAGACAGCATTTGACGAGTGGTATAGTAAAATTCAGAATAAATTTTCAACATTTGATTCTGATTCAAAAAAGAAAATTTTAAATTTAGAAAACACTTATACAGAGAAACTTAAGCTCGAAAAACCTGCTCGTTATTGGAGCAAAAAATCTTCTAAATATTATAAAGATGCTAAAACTTCAAGAACTATAATTCTGTGGTTAGTTAGTTTATCGGCAATCTTTTTATCAGTATTATTGTTTACATCACCAGATTGGATTTTTCAAAATGTATTTAATGGCAATACAACTGCGATTGTGAGATGGTCTTTAGTTTTCATCACATTAATTTCCTTATTGGCGTATGCAATAAGAGCATTGACCAAAGTTATGTTTAGTTCATTTCATTTGGCAAGAGACGCGGAAGAAAGACATACACTCACTTTCTTTTATTTAGCCTTATTGAACGACACAACTGTAAGTGATGATGATAGGAAATTAATATTACAATCTTTATTTAGCAGAGTTGATACCGGGCTTTTAAAAGAAGATTCAGGACCAACAATGCCGAATGACTTTTTAAGCAAAATAATCAATAAGTAGTCAAAAGTTGAGTTTAAAAGAAAAATCCGAAAAGCTTAAAGAATTGGTTTCCACTTATGATACCAAATGGTTTCTTGGTGATTTATCATTTGTAATTCATAGTGGTAGAGAAAGAGCTTTTGACCAATTAGGTCAACTTTCTTCACCAATGAGACAATTACATTATTTAGCTGGACTTAATGTTTCAACTAATAAAGAAAATGGTGTGGATTATGTTTATAACCAAGAAAAATGAAGAAAGATGAATTAAAGCTAATTGTAACTATTTCAATTGCATTAGCTACATTAATTGGAGTAGTATACATAGCTATACTAGATAAAAGATTTAATTTAACTGATGGATTAAAAGCTATTAGTTTTGGGATAACTATTACAACTTTATTTTGGGCATTTTACTTTTCATATGGATGGAAATGGTGGATGTTAAATAAAATATTTTATCGACCAAACCTAAGTGGTACATGGTCTGGCACATTAAAGTCAGATTGGGAAGATGAAAATGGAGAAAAAGTTGGAGACATAGAGTTTTATCTAGTTATAAGACAAAGCTTTTTAAGAATTCATTTTACAACTTTTACAAATTCGTTTATTGGTATTTCATACTCGGAAACCATGGCTCTTAAAAAAGAAACTGGCCTAAAAAATGTAGCGTACTTGTATCGTAAAGAAACAAGTCAAGATGACAATGAAATTCTTCAAGAGGGAGCTACTGAACTTAGACTAATTGATTCAAATCCTAAAGAATTGGTTGGGAGATATTGGAGCAACCAAAAGACCAATGGAAAGATTAATGTTTCCTTTGTTTCAAGCGAAATTGTAGATTCTTTTAATGATGCTAAATCTTTGAAAAATAATGGGTAACAATATATTTATTCGATTAGATGTAGACAATGCAGGCGACAGCATTGAATTAGCTTTGTTAGAATCTGACCCTAAGAAAGCTCAGCACGTGCATGATATGATTCAAGAAAACATCAACTTAATCGTAGATATGATTCAAGAAAAGCATACAAGAGTAGTACTTATGAAAGGGTCTGACGATATTTTATTCTCTGTTAATAAAAATGAATTCGATATAAATTTCTTAAAAAAAGTCAAATCGGAATTTAAATTGAGAACAGGCTTCTCTATTAGTATTGGAGTTGGGTCAACTATAACTCAATGCTTGTTGAACTTACGAATTGCAAAAGTATCAGGAAAAGATAAAATAGTAGAAAGTAAAAACAGATAACAATGTGTATTGTGCATAGCACCCTTTGGGATGCTACGACACCATACACGGAACGTTATCAGCAATTAAATTTTAAAATGATAGATTGGTTAAATAACAAATACGATATAGCTTTAGAAACAGATCAATTAAAAGAGATTCAAAATTTTACATTGCTCTGGAATATTTTTGAAAATTTAATATTTGAAACAAGATTCTCTGTTAATCAAATCGAAGATAAATTAGCAGATATTAATTTAGATCAAGAAATAATAAGTGAAACATTTGATTATTGTAAAAATCGATATATAAACAACAATGAAACAAACGAGAGATTTGAATATTTATATTTAAGAAATAATGATAATCCAGATTTAGTGAGAGAAACACTTATATCTGATAACCCTACAGACTTAAATAAAGTGAAAGTAGTTGTAACAATTGTATCTCGTTTTAGAAATAATCTTTTTCATGGTATTAAAGACTTCAAAAAACTTCATCTTCAAAAAGAAAACTTTGAAATGTCAAACAAATTACTTCAATCAATTCTAAATTCTAATAATTATACTTAATGCTCATAGTCAACAAAATACAATTCATTGAAGCTAATTTCGATTCTGAACAGGAATTAGAAGACGTAGTAATTGAAAACTACGAATTAATATTTGGGTCAAATTCAATTTTTCTTCCTAAAAAGAAAATAAAAACCTCAGATGGATCGGGAACAATTCCAGATGGCTTCGCAATTGATCTTGAATCAAGATCTTGGTATCTGATGGAAGCTGAACTTGCTAAACATAGTGTATGGTCTCATATAGCTCCTCAAGTCAGCAAGCAGGTAATAGCTGCAGCTCAACTTGAATCAAAACAACAAATAATAGAATTAGCGATAAAGCAATTCGAGACAGATGATAACACAAAAGAAAAATTTAGAGACTTAGAAATAAGAGATATCCATATTCGAAAAGAATTAGCAGAAATATTAGAACAAGAACCTATAATTGCAATACCTATAGACAGAATAACGGAAGATTTAAAACAATGGGCAGAAACTTTAAAATTCCAAGTAAAACTATGGTTAATCAATAAGTTCGTTGAATTCGGAAATGAAACAAATATTGGATATCAATTCCCAGATGAAAACAGACCAGATATTGATACCTCAACTAGTAGTTCAAATGGTAAAAAGAAAATAGCAACTTACAATGTTAAACTTTCAGATTTAATAGAAGAAGACATATTAAATGTTGGAGACGAATTAATAATGTCCTACAAAGCAAGAGATGGTAAAAGAAAAAAGTACACAGCTATAATTCTAGAAAATGGCTCACTAGAAGTATTGGGTA
Organism: Flavobacteriaceae bacterium; assembly: GCA_003443635.1. Classification (NCBI taxonomy): domain Bacteria; kingdom Pseudomonadati; phylum Bacteroidota; class Flavobacteriia; order Flavobacteriales; family Flavobacteriaceae; species Flavobacteriaceae bacterium. Next base: position 1,126,512 of record CP031964.1, read on the forward strand.
AAACCTTTACGTCGTTAAGCTACGCAGCAATGTGTGGTATTAAAGATGCAGGAAGCACAAGAAGAACAGTAAATGGATGGAGTTCATGGAAATTCAAAGGAAAAAAACTCAAACAAATTCGAAGAGAATATTTAGAAATGAAAAATAGTTAATAACATATGATTATGATGGCATACCCTTTGGTACGCCACATATCATAATCTCGTTATAAAACCTAATTTTTCTTTACCGCTGGTGTTGAATATGCAGGAGGTCTTACCTTAATTTCTCCTTGTAATTGCAATAATCGTAATGCCTCTTTTACAGCGCGTTCTAATTGAGGGTCTCTACCAGTGTTTAATGCTTTAGCATCTTGACGCACAGCAATATCTGGAGCTACACCTTCATTTTCTGCTACCCATTTGTTATTAATAGGATCAAACACCGCATTGTCTGGTGCGGTTAATGAGCCTCCATCTATTAAAGCATAATGTGTAGACGATTTTACCAAACCACCCCAGGTGGTTGCACCAATTAGTGGCCCTGCATTTTGTTGGCGAAATACCCAAGGAAAGAAATCTCCTCCAGAACCTGCAAGCTCATTAATTAATAACACTTTTGGTCCTAAAATACCAGCAGGCAAACGCATTGGTTTTGTTTGTCCGTTAGGAACTTCATTAGTTAATCCGGCTCTAAGACTTCTCGTCATTAAATCTACCATATAATCATCTAGTAAACCACCACCATTAAAACGCTCATCAATAACAGCACCTTGTTTATCTTGTTGTGCAAAGTAATAACGATTAAAAGAGACAAACCCTGGGCCTCCAGTATTTGGTACCCAGATATAGGCTAATTTTCCGTTAGAAAGCTTATCGACCAAACGTCTGTTATCTTCTACCCAGGCACGTTGACGCAATGCATTTTCACTACGAATAGGTTCTACGATCTCCTTCCAGGAATCTTTAAAATTGGCAACTTTATTAATGTGTAAAATCGTTTGCTGCCCTGCTGTACCATCTAAAAATTGATAAGGGTCGTCATTAGCAGTCAACTCTTTCCCATTAATACCAACAAGATAATAACCTTCTTCTATTTTTAACTCAGGACGATCTAAGGGGCTAGATAACCCAGGATTCCAACTTTCGGTTGTATAAATACGTGTTATTTTCCAACGGTTTTTATCAGCAACCAAATCGGCACCTAATAAACCAATCGTACTGCGATCTACTCTTGGGAAATCACCACCACGAACAAAACTATGTCCTACAGATAACTCACCATTCATTTGATCTAAAATGTAATTTAGGTCACTACGGTGTTTTACAAAAGGAATTAATGGAGCGTAACGCTTGTATACTTTATTCCAATCACGACCATGTAAATTAGGGTCGTAAAAATAATCACGCTCATAACGCCAGGCTTCTTCAAACATTTGAGACCACTCTTCGGCGCGATTCAATTTCATTTTTAAATCTACTTTTAATGTCTTTCCGCTCTTGGCATTGGCTCCAGAAGTTTTTATGACTTTCCAATTCGAGCCAATTCGAGCTAACATATGTTTTCCATCTGTAGATACCGAAATTTGTGAAGCTCCCTTGGTAAACTCTGCAGCTTTACCTTTTTCAATACTATATTTATGTAATGTTACTCCAGGCGAATTAGGAATACGTTCAGAAATAAATACGGTGCCTTTTGCACCTTTATATGTGGATCCATAATTACGAACCGGCATTGGTAATGCATCAGTACGGCGCTCTATACCTTCAAAATCTATAGTAACACCATTATCTTCTTTTTTAGAATCTTTTTCAGATTTTGCTTTATCACCACTCTTTTTATCTTCTTTTTTTACACTTTCTTCATCACTTTTAGGTTTAAAAGTAGAAGGGTCATCTTTTCTAAGATTCACCACATAAGCTGCATAATTTGGATTAGCTGTTATGGCGCTGGTATTTGCCCAACCAGAACCAAGTGCTAAATTGGTACTTGCTAAAAAATATAGGTGATGCCCATCTGTATCCCAAGATGGAGAAAACGAATCTGCAAAAGCATTTGTAATCGCTTTTACCGTATTATCTTTTAAAGACCAAACATGAACTTGTCTGAAGTTGTTAGATCCAGATTTAGCATAAGCTAACCATTGCGAATCTTTAGACCAAGTTAAGCCTAATCGTCCTCTTTCTAAATTATTCCCGCCAACATCAACTGTTTTTATGGATTTAACTTCAAGATCAACAATTCGTATTCGAACATCATCATCTACAAAAGCAATATATTTAGCATCAGGAGACCAGGTGGGCTCCCAACCTAATTTAGATTCGCCAATAGAAATACTTCTAGGTTTAGATAACCCATCTTGATTAGCAATCATTAAGGAGTAACCTTTACCTCCAGCATCCGAAAACCAAGCTACTTCATCACCTTTAGGCGACCATATTGGTGCACGATCTGCAGTATTAGAATTTTGGGTAATATTTCTCGCATTTCCATTTTCTACAGGGATCGTAAAAATTTCTCCACGGGCTTCTACAATAGCACGTTTAGCATTAGGCGATAAAGAAGCAGAGCGACTTCGCCTGCTTACATCTTCCCATTTTGTTTCAGCCCAAGGAAAGTCACCAGTAACATTAATTTGTAATTGTGTGGTGTTTCCTGTAGATGGATTTAAGGTATGTAAATAACCATCTCTTTCAAAAGCTATTAAATTTCCGTTTCCAGAAATGGCTTTAATATCAGAACCTTTATGTGTAGTAACTTGTGTTAAATCTTTTGTTTTTGGATTAAAAGACCAAAGGTTACTTGTAAAATCTCTATCGGATAAGAAATAAATTAGATCTCCCATCCATAGTGGGTGAACATCAGTCGTTTTTTCATTTGGTAATAAAACCTCTTCATTGGTTTTTAGATCTAATACAATCAGTGGTGTATTTTGCCCTCCGCGATATTCCTGCCATTCAGTATCCCATCTGCTTACTCTATCGATAGCTATTTGTTTTCCATTAGGAGAAAAAGAACCACGAGCTCCCCATTGTTGGTTTAACATTGTCGACGGACCACCATCTTTAGAAACTGTCCATAAACGATTAAAACCACTAGGAGCAGAGTTGCGAGATGTAGCATACAAAATATGTTTCCCGTCTGGTGTCCAACCACGAGCTAAAGCAGCACTAGGATGCCAAGTTAAACGTGTTACATCTCCACCATTTACAGAAACCGTATATACAGCATTACTACCAGAACGGTTAGAAGTAAAAGCGATGTGTTGCCCATCGGGTGAAAAATGTGGATCAGACTCTACTGCAGCTGTACTTGTTAACCTGATAGCATTAGTACTGTTTAATGGAGTCACCCATAGATCGCCACCATAAGTAAACGCAATATGTGTATTGCTTATAGTTGGTTGCCTTAATAATCGTGTACCTTGTGCTATCGATACTGTCGTGAAAAATGTGATGCTTATAGATATAAAAAATCTAAATGTAGCTATTGAAAAGAGTTTCATAAGGATTGATTTTAGTCTGAATTTGACGAATTTAAAGATTTTTGGTTACAATCTATGGTGCTTTAAGATTTTGTTGCGAGTTTTGGTTAACTTTAAAACTGTAAAAATGAAATAATAATGAAGTATTATTTAAGTGTATTGGTCTTAGCGCTTTTCTTTTCTTGTGATAAGAATAGAAAAATAGAATTTGTAGAATTTACAACAAGTTCTGATTCTACTATGTATTACTATAATTTAGGATGGAAACAGATTATGGATTATGGAGACTATTCTGAAGCAGAAGTGTCTTATAGAAAAGCGCTCTCTTTTGATAACAATTTTTTAGTAGGCCAGAGTATTTTAGCTCGAATAACTCCTGACTTAGATGAACGTTTAGCGATATATGATCGATTAGAAGAAGAAAAGCAAAAAATAGATGGGGATGAGCGTTTAATATTAGATGTATATATAGCTTTAACAAAATATACAAATATGAGAGACCAGAACTCTCCAGATACAAAAAATGCTTTAGAAGAAGCTTTTAAACTTGGAGAGGCAAACTTGCAGCAGATCGTACATAAATATCCTAGTGAAGTGTATTTAAAATCTGAATATATAGAAGTGTTACACGCTATATATGGAGCAGAACCAACGTTAGATTCTATCGCTAATTTAGCTACTGGAAATCATGCAAAAAATCCTTTTATCTTAGGTTATAAAGCAATTTTAATTGCTGAAACAGGAGCATATGATGAAGCTTTAATTTATGCTAAAGAATTAAGTGATATCCTTAAGGATAAACCTGTAGCAAAACCAGATGCAATTTTAGCAGATATTTACTTTAAAAAAGAAGATTATAAGACAGCAAAAATTCATGCAGATAAAGCAAATAGCATTGATCCTAGAAATTTAGATGCAAGCCGATTAAAAGCTAGAATAGATGCTGAGTTAGAGAATTGATGATTTTCTACTTTGCTTTTGTACATTCAATTTTCCAGGTAGGGAACACTATTTTTTCAGTTTTATCAACCCATTCCCCTACCCATTTATACCCTGTTTTAGAGATGTCATAAAACGTTAAACGATAATAACCCTCCATTCCGTTTGGCGCTTTTTGCTCTCGATATAACACAATATTTTTTTCGTCTTTTTTATTTCCCTCCCATACAGGTAAAACTGTAGTTGATCCAGCAGAAGAATAATAATGCACATACCAGCGACTACTGTCTGCTATAAACTGCCGTATGCTTCCAGAATGTCTGCCATCTATTTTTAATGTTTCGTCTTGTACAGCCATACCATTCATGATATATTTAAAACGCCAAGTCATATCTATTGGTTCTGACCAAGTCTGATCTGCATTTCTGTTAGTAGATTTACAATTACACAAGCCAATTAAGGGTTGAAAATCTTTTATTTGCTGAGGTGCTTTTGGGTTAGCTTTTCCAAAAGGAAATTCTTTAGAAGGTTCATAATTGTATTGTGCAAAGCTTATAAATGTAGAAAGCATTAAAAGATAACCGATTCGTTTTTTCATTGATTTTAATTTTTGTGTTTTTCAAATCAATAAAAAATAAAGATAGACAACTCAAATATTGCAGAGAACAGAACTTATTTTGCAGTAAATAGGTTTAGTATTAAGCTAAATGATTTTTTACGAGCTTTAAATTAGGTTTAGATACTGGTATTTTAGAATCATCGGTTAAGATAATATTAGGATTGCCAGATAAACTAATTTCTTTAATCATCAACATGTTAACGATAGCTTTTCGATGTACTCTTAAAAAATTACTTCCTAGCTTTTCGTTCAGTGCTTTTAATGAGCTTCGCATAGTATATGAAGCTTCATTTTGGGTGTGTACTCTAACACAATAATCATCGGCTTCAATCCATAAAATATCTTGAACAGGAATAATTTTGCGTTTATTTCCAATTTTAATATTTAAGATTGTAGCACTGTCATCAATTTTAGTACTTAATTTTTTATATGCTAAATTATGTGTGATTTTTAATTCTGAAAGCTCGTGAACCTGTATTTGTAATTGTTCGTTAGAGAAATATAAATAAGAAATTACAGCAATAGCAATATAACCTAGAGTGTAAACTGGAATTTTTTGAAAAGCATAAAAAGGAAGAAATTCCTTTACTAAAGAGGACATTGAAAAAGGACTTTCGCTAATTAATAGTTGACTAAAAGCATTTATTAAAATACTTAATAAAACTAAGCTTAAGATGACAACTCCGTATGTTATAAATATTTTAAATGTAAATTTTCTGGAAACTTGATTTTTAAAATATTGTATTAAAATAAGAGATAACACCATCCATATCGTCCAACTCAAAGCTTGAGGTTTTAAAATACTTAAAAAAGTTGCAGCATCATTAATGTTATATTTTTTTACATAATAAAGCTGTTGACATGTTTCGAATACAATAGCGATTATTAAAATCGAAATAACGATTAAAATACTCTTCTTTTTATTCGAGATATTGGCTGTAAATCGAAACATTTATATATTATTTCCTACCTGTATTTACTGATATGTGATTTTTAGTAGAATCACTAATTAAAACACTAAGCTCTTTAAATTCTTCTTTAGTTAATTCACGATATTCACCTAAAGGCATATCTAATTTTATGTTCATAATACGAATACGTTGCAGTGCTATAACTTCATAATTTAAGTATTCGCACATACGACGTATCTGTCGGTTTAACCCTTGCGTTAAAATGATTTTAAACTGATACGTACTTACTCGTTTTACTTTGCATTTTTTAGTTATGGTATCCAAAATTGGAATACCATTAGACATACGTTCTATAAACGTTTGAGAGATAGGTTTATCTACAGTAACCAGATATTCTTTTTCGTGATTATTGCTCGCACGCAATATTTTATTGACGATATCTCCATCGTCTGTTAGCAATATTAAACCTTCGCTAGGCTTATCTAACCTGCCTATAGGAAAAACACGTTTTGGGTAATTAATAAAATCGATAATATTATCTTTTTCTACACGAGTATCTGTGGTACAAACAATACCAACAGGTTTATTAAGTGCTAAATACACAAACTCTGTTTTAGAATTTGTGATTTGAGCTCCATCTACATGAACTATATCACTAGGTTTTACTTTAGTGCCCATTTCGGGAACTTTACCATTAATTGTAACACGACCTTCATCAATAAGTTTATCAGCTGCACGACGTGAGCAATATCCAACTTCACTTAAATATTTATTAAGGCGAGTGAGTTTTTCTTCCATAAAACAAAAATACAATAAACTTTAGCGATTTATAAACTCCATAACTGTATTAACTACATCTAAATGCTTTAAAGAATGCCCAAAACCTGTAGTAGAAACAAATTCAGAATCATCATAATTTTTGTGAATGCGTAGGGCATCAGAATATGGAATGATTTTATCTTGAGTATCATGAATTAAAAGCCCTTTTTGAGAAATATTTTTTACAAAATTTGCCACCGAAAAATAACTGGGATATTCTCCAAAGCGATTATAAATAATAGTATCTAATTGCTCTTCAATAGCTTTATTGTAACCCATCATAATGACATAGCGTTTAAACACATCTTTAAAATCTGAAGGAGAGCCTAAAAGCACAAGTTTTTCTACAGCATTAAATTGAAATTTATGCATAAAAAAAGTAGTTGCCATAGCACCAACTGAGTGTCCTATAATTATTTTTGGTTGGAATTTAGTAGCAACAACGTTAATGAATTCGGCATACAAAATAGCATTAAATGTTTGGCTTCCAGAATCTCCGTGAGCGGGTGCATCTAAAGCGATAACCCTATAGCCTTCTTTTAATAGTGCTTTAATTTTCTTTTTCCAACGCGCAGCATTGCTTTCCCAGCCGTGTACAAGTAAAACAGTGTCTTTATGACCTTCCCATTTATAGGTAGCTATTTTAAATTTCTCGTAGGATAAAGTTTTCCTTTCAGCAGTATTTAAAAAACCTAAATGCTTTTCGGTGAGCTTCCCTTTTCTTGGTGTTGCAAATAATTGTAATGCTTTTTCAGCAGCATTATTGATCGAAATGTAACTGTAAAAATTTAAACTAATTCCAATTACTTTTGGAATATATTTTTTCATTTTTCAGGCCATTGCATAAAAAATGCATTGATTTTTGCTTCACCAGGAACCTGTAAAACATCTATCTTAGAATTGGTGTTAAACCACATTTCTGAGGGTAACTCATCTTTAGAGATTATGAAAAAAGAATTGATTTCGTTAACAGAAACAATAAGGCTTCTAAATGTTTTTTCTATACTAGATACGTTGTAGTTATCATTAATATCTTTAAAAGTACTCATTGAGTTTATCCCTTTACTTGTTAAGTATCTGGAATCTAAAACTCGTATTTTTTTTATAGTAGCCGTAGAGTCTAACGCTTGAGTAGGTGTGAGTGTTAATAGATGATTACCACCTTTTTCGTAAACTTGAATGTCATTTATATTACCAGTAAATTCATCTCCACTTGTATATTTAACAATAGAATCATTGCTGAAAATAGTTTTTAAATCTTTTACTTGAGTAGAATCATTTAAAAGCCCAATATTTTGTTTTGAAATTGAAAACGGATTAATTTCTTTAGTGCAAGAAACCAATATAAAAAGGCAAAGTATTAAGGCTAAAAGTGTTTGTTTCATTTAAACGAATGTTATTTGTTGTTTTATTTAATTACTTTTTTAAGGATACCAAAAACTGCTCTTATAAAAGTTGCGCTTGTTAATACTTTAACAATCGGATTTTGTCTTTGGTAACCTCTATTAGAAGAGCGTCGTTTTGTTTTTGATTGACGTTCTTTCTCTTCTTCTCTTTGGAGGCGTTTATCTTCTTCTACCTTAAGCGCTTCAGCTTTTTTTATTTTTTCATTGAGCATTTCATAAGCACTTTCACGATCTATCTCCTCATTATATTTCATTACTAATTTAGAATCGTCGTATAGTGCATTCAATTCAGCTTGTGTTAATACATCCATTCTACTCATTGGAGCACGTAACATTGTGGCAGCAAGAGGGGTAGGTCTTCCTTTTTCATTTAAAGCAGAAACTAAAGCTTCTCCAATTCCTAAAGAAGTAAGTACATCTGCAGTATCATAATACTCTGTATCTGGATAGTTCTGAGCTGTTAATTTTATAGCTTTTCTATCTTTGGCAGTAAATGCACGAAGAGCGTGTTGTATTTTTAACCCTAACTGACTTAATACAGCTTCTGGAACATCAGTAGGATTTTGAGTAACAAAATATAATCCAATACCTTTACTGCGAATAAGTTTTACAATACTTTCAATCTGACTTAATAATGCTTTTGAAGCTTCATTAAAAATGAGATGAGCTTCGTCAATAAACATAATTAATCGCGGTGTATCACTATCACCTTGTTCAGGGAATGTTTCGTAAATTTCGGCCAGTAAGCTCAACATAAATGTCGAAAACAATTTAGGACGATCTTGTATATCTGTAAGTCTTATAATATTAATATAACCTCTACCATCTCTGGTTGTTCTTACTAAGTCTTCAACATCAAACGATTTTTCACCAAAAAATAGATCAGCTCCTTGTTGTTCAAGCTCTACTACTTTTCTTAAAATGGCACCAGTTGATGCTGTAGAAATACGACCATAGGCGTCTTCAAATTCTTGTTTACCTTCTTTAGTAGCATATTGTAATATTTTTTTAAAATCTTTTAAGTCTAAAAGAGGTAATTTATTATCGTCACAATATTTAAATATTACAGCTAAAACACCAGATTGAGCTTGAGATAGATCTAAAATACGAGATAACAATACAGGGCCAAATTCACTAACAGTTGCTCTTAAACGAACGCCATTTTGTTCTGATAAAGACATCACTTCAACAGGGAAATTTTTGGCTTCAAAAGGCAAACCAATTTTTTCGTGACGTTCGTCAATTTTTGGATGCCCGGGACTAGGTTGAGCAATACCACTTAAATCACCTTTTATATCCATAAGCAATACAGGAATACCTTTGTCGCTTAAATTTTCAGATAATACTTGTAATGTTTTGGTCTTACCAGTACCAGTTGCGCCAGCAATTAAACCATGACGATTCATTGTTTTTAAAGGGATCTTTACAAATGCATTTGTAACAGTTTCACCATCTAACATTGCAGAACCCAGAGTAATATAATCGCCTTTAAAAGTATAGCCTTTATTTAGGTCTTCTAAAAAAGTATCTTTAGTGGTCATACTGAAAGTTTTGATAAAAATAGTGTAATTTTGAACAACTTTAAAATCATAAGAGATGAAGAAAACAGAAATTTTATTAGCATTATTATTACTAGTATGTTTTGTATCATGTAAAGAAAGTGAATCTTCAAATAAATATTCTGAAAATGAAGAGAAATCACATTCAGAAATCACATTCCATAAATCACATGAACCCACTAGACAGAACACACCATTTAGTGATGCAGTAGAAACAGAAGATTTTTTATTTCTAGCTGGACAGATTGGTAGAGATCATTCTAAAGGTGTATTGGTTGAAGGAGGTGTAACAGCACAAACAAAACAAGTAATTGAAAATATAAAAGCTGTTTTAGAACATCACAATTTGTCTTTAGATAATGTGGTAAAATGTACAGTGATACTAGCAGATATTAATGATTTTTCTGCATTTAATGATGTTTATAAAACATACTTTACAAAACGGCCAGCTCGAACTACTTTTGCTGCTGCTGGTTTAGCAGCGAATGCTAAAATTGAAATTGAAGTAATTGCAGCAAAATAAGATATTTACCTTTAACTTTATAGTTATCTTTGCGCCCTTATGAAGAAAGAGATTCAAGAACGAGTTAATAGAGGGGAAATGCTGCCTTTAATGGAAGAGTTTTATACTATACAAGGTGAAGGCTTTCATAAAGGTACAGCTGCATATTTTGTTAGAATTGGTGGTTGTGATGTTGGTTGTCATTGGTGTGATGTTAAAGAAAGTTGGAATGCAGATTTGCATCCACCAACAGAAACTTCTAGTATTGTTGAAAATGCAGTAAAATATAGCGACACTATAGTTGTGACGGGAGGAGAACCTTTAACTTGGGATATGAATGTATTGACATCTCAATTAAAATCTGAAGGATTGCAAGTGCATATCGAAACTTCTGGAGCTTATAAATTAACAGGTACTTGGGATTGGATCTGCTTATCACCAAAAAAAATAAAACTACCTACTGCTGAAGTTTATAAAAAAGCTGATGAGTTAAAAGTGATTGTTTATAATAACGACGATTTTAAATTTGCAGAAGAACAAGCTGCTCAGGTAAATAAAGATTGTATTTTGTATTTGCAACCAGAATGGAGTAAGAGTGACAAGATGATTCCGTTAATTGTAGATTATGTAATGAAAAACCCTAAATGGAAAGTATCATTACAAACCCATAAATATTTAAATATACCATAAAAAAAAGCCTTGAAAAAATTCAAGGCTTTTTTTATTATATGAAGAAATATATTATTTAGTGAACGGAACTGCTACACGAACAGTACCCCATCCTAGATGCATATGTGCTCCGTTATCTACTGGCTGAAATGCAATTGAGAAGTTCTCTAAAGATTGATCACCTTTAGTTACGGGAACTGTAAGTCTTGCTACTTCGTTAGACTCTTTATAACCACTAGTTGCCCAATGATCTAAATCAGAACTTATAATAATGGTCCATTCTTTTTCACCAGGAATAGTAAATAAAGAATAAGCACCAGCTTTAATTGATTTTCCTCCAAATTTCACGTCTTGTAAAAACTGAATTTGCGTTGCGTCATTAGCACCAGTTCTCCATAATTTACCGTAAGGAGCTAGCTGTGTACCAATAGTTCTTCCTTTTAAATAAGGTCTGCTATAAAATACTTTAATTATTTTATTTGCTCCTCTGCTTGGAAAAGAAGCTAAGTCTAATGGACTTTTGTCTAAACCTGGAAACTGTTGAGCATTTACATTTGTAGATAATAACATTACAAATGCAAAAGCCATAATTGTAATTAGAGATGATTTTTTCATGATTATTGTTTTGAGTTTTTAATAACAAGTAAAATTAAATAATTATTCTTTTAAATTTTTGCTGGAAATCAGAAAGTCTTGTTAAACTTTAAGGTTTGTAGACTAAAATGCTACTAATAAAAAAAAGCCTTAGCAACTTTAGTTACTAAGGCTTTTTATTTTACTATCTAAATTAGATTTATTTAGTAAAAGGGACCGCTACACGAACAGTACCCCATCCCATATTAAGGTGTACACCGTTATCTGCCTCTGTAAATACCATTGCAAATTCTTCTAAAGAATCACTAGCTGCAGTTACAGGAACATTAAGTCTTGCAACGTCATTAGCTTCTTTATAAAAATAAGCACCCCATGCGTTTAATTCAGAGTTGATAATAATAGTCCATTCTTTTTCACCAGGAATAGTTGCAAAACTATAAGTTCCTGCTTTAATTGTTTTTCCTCCTAATTTCATATCTACATAAAATGTAATTTCAGCAGATTCGTTAGCACCAGTTCTCCAAACTTTACCATTTGGAGCAAGTTTTGCTATATCTCTACCTTTAAGCTGCGGACGACTGTAAGCTATTTTTACAAGTTTGTTAGCGACTCTGTAATCATTAGGAAAAGACGCTACATCCATAGGACTTGGGTCCATTTTTGGGAAATCTTGAGCATTTACATTACTAGATAATAGTATTGCGAATGCAAATGCGATAGTTGAAATGAATGATAATTTTTTCATGTTTAGTTTTTTTAAAATTGTTTTAACTTATGAGGTCGTAATTCTTACTTTAAGTTTACAAATAAAACGTTTTACTTATAAACAATACATATTTAATTACGTTTAATGCTTATTTTTTTATTTAAAGTTATAAAATGAAACTATTTATCAATTTTATGTTGATAAAATGAAACTTTAAATAGATGTTTGTGTTATAAAATATTAATACGATTGTTATGTGTGGAATAGTATGTGCATTTGATTTAAAACAAAAATCAGATAAATTAAGACCTCAGATATTGGAAATGTCTAAGCAAATTCGTCATCGTGGACCAGATTGGAGTGGTATTTATAGTACAGATAAAGCCATTTTAGCCCACGAGCGTTTAGCTATTGTAGATCCAACCTCAGGTAAACAACCTTTGTTTAGTGAAGATAAGAAAATAGTATTGGCTGCTAATGGAGAAATATATAACCATAGAGCGTTACGTAAACAATTTGAAGGCAAATATAACTTTAAAACAGAATCAGATTGTGAAGTGATTTTAGCACTATATCAAAAAAAAGGAAGTGCTTTTTTAGATGAAATGAATGGTATTTTTGGGTTTGCTATTTATGATGTAGAAAAAGATGAATATTTTATTGCTCGTGATCATATGGGAATTATTCCATTATATATTGGTTGGGATCAGCACGGTACATTTTATGTAGCTTCAGAATTAAAAGCTCTAGAAGGTGTTTGCTCTAAAATAGAATTGTTTCCACCTGGACATTATATGTCTAGTAAAGATGGAGAGTTTGTGAGATGGTATCAACGTGATTGGGAAAACTTTGACGATGTTAAAGATAATGAAACAAGTATAGAAGTATTAAAAGAAGCTTTAGAAGCTTCTGTACATCGACAATTAATGAGTGACGTACCATATGGAGTGTTATTATCAGGAGGATTAGATTCTTCAATAACATCTGCTATAGCTAAAAAATATTCGCAAAAGAGAATTGAATCAGATGATAAAACCGATGCATGGTGGCCACAATTACATTCATTTTCAGTAGGATTAGAAGGGTCTCCAGATTTAGAAGCAGCTCAAAAAGTTGCAGATCATATAGGTACAGTACATCACGAAATAAAATTTACGGTACAAGAAGGTCTAGATGCTGTAAAAGATGTAATTTATCAATTAGAAACTTATGATATTACGACTATAAGAGCTAGCACACCAATGTATTTAATGGCTAGAGTGATTAAATCGATGGGTATTAAAATGGTATTATCGGGCGAAGGTGCAGATGAATTATTTGGAGGGTATTTATATTTTCATAAGGCACCAAATGCCAAAGAGTTTCATGAAGAGACAGTTCGTAAATTAAGTAAACTGCACATGTATGATTGTTTGCGTGCTAATAAAAGCTTAGCAGCTTGGGGTATTGAAGGTCGTGTACCATTTTTAGACAAAGAATTTATGGATGTGGCAATGCGTATTAACCCTAAAGATAAGATGATAAATGGAGAGCGTATGGAGAAATGGGTGCTTCGTAAAGCGTTTGAAGATATGCTGCCAGAAAGTGTTGCTTGGAGACAAAAAGAACAATTTAGTGATGGTGTAGGGTATAGTTGGATAGATACACTTAAAGAAGTAGTTAGTGTTGAAATATCTGATGAACAAATGGATAATGCACATTTTAGGTTCCCATTACAAACACCGCAAAATAAAGAAGAATATTATTATCGTACTATTTTTGAGTCGCATTTTCCAAGTGATGCTGCGGCTTTAAGTGTTCCTCAAGAACCATCTGTGGCTTGCAGTACTAAAATAGCTTTAGAATGGGATGCGGCTTTTAAAAACATGAACGATCCAAGTGGTAGAGCTGTAGCAAAAGTGCATGAAGATGCATATTAAGGTTTTAGAAATACGTTACTTATTTTTTATAAAGTATCTTTAAACCTAATAAATAAGTATGTATTTAAGGTATGTTAAATAAAGTAGCAGTACAATGGATTGTTAAAGATGTAGTGAATTCAGTCGAATTTTATACTAGTAAATTAAGGTTTAAATTAGACTGGCTTGGAGAAGAACCATTTTTTGCTATTGTAAGCAGAGATAATTTTAGTGTTATGTTACGCCAATTAAAAAGAGAGAGCTTACCTAAACCCAATAGAATTCCTTTTATCAAATCCGGATGGCATTCAAATAAAGAAGAAGCATGGGATGTATATATTTGGGTAGATAATGCAGATGTTTTGTATACTGAATTTAAAGAGAAAAAAGTATCCGTTATAAAAGAAATTCAGGATACTGAATATAATAATCGTGATTTTGAAATTGAAGACTTAGATGGTTACATTTTATGCTTTGGACATCATTTATAAGGTTTTTTGTTATAAATAATGAATGTAAAATTCTCTTTTAGCAGGACGATTGTATTTTTTATAGATTTCAAGCCATTAAAAAAAGACTAAAATCCAATTTAAGCTATTTTTTAAGCTGTTTAAGGAACTTTTAAGTAATTAACAAATGTTGATAATTATCAAGTAAACTCCATAAAAAGCTATGAAAAAAACTTAGCAATTCGTATATTTGTTTGTATTCAAAAGGATGCTATCTAGCATCTTTTTTTATTTAAAAACCTAAATCAATTTAAGATAAAATATGAGCGAAGAAAATAAAAAACAATATTCGGCTGATAGTATTCAAGCTTTAGAAGGAATGGAGCATGTACGTATGCGCCCATCGATGTATATTGGAGATGTAGGGGTGCGTGGATTACATCATTTAGTTTATGAAGTTGTAGATAATTCTATTGATGAAGCCTTAGCTGGACATTGTAATAATATTACAGTTACAATTAATGAAGATAATTCTATTACCACTGAAGATGATGGTCGAGGTATTCCAGTTGATATCCATAAAAAAGAAGGTATTTCTGCTCTTGAAGTTGTAATGACTAAAATTGGTGCTGGAGGAAAATTCGATAAAGATTCTTATAAAGTATCAGGTGGATTACATGGTGTAGGAGTAAGTTGTGTTAATGCATTATCTGAACATCTTAAAGCAACTGTTTATAGAGATGGTAAAATTTGGGAGCAAGAATATGAAAGAGGAAAATCACAATATCCTGTAAAACAAGTTGGTAGTACTGATAAAAGAGGAACCACAGTAACCTTTAAGCCTGATTCTACAATTTTCACTCAAACTTTAGAATATAGTTATGATACGTTAGCGAGTCGTTTACGTGAATTAGCATATTTAAATAAAGGAATTACTGTTCATTTAGTAGATAGAAGAACAAAAAAAGAAGATGGAGAATATGAAGGGGAAACATTTCATTCTAAAGAAGGACTTAAAGAATTTATAAAATTTTTAGATGGTAATAGAGAGCCTTTAATGAGCGATGTTATTGCTTTTGAAGGAGAAAAGAATGGTGTCCCTGTTGAGGTAGCGATGATCTATAATACATCGTATGCCGAGAATTTACACTCGTACGTGAATAACATTAATACACACGAAGGAGGAACACATTTATCAGGATTTAGACGTGGGTTGACTCATACGCTTAAGAAGTTTGCAGATGGCTCAGGAATGCTAGATAAATTAAAATTTGATATTGCTGGAGATGATTTTCGTGAAGGATTAACAGCTATTATTTCTGTAAAAGTACAAGAGCCACAATTTGAGGGGCAAACAAAAACCAAATTAGGAAATCGTGAGGTTTCGGCATCTGTGAGTCAAGCTGTTTCAGAAATGTTAACAGATTATTTGGAAGAGCATCCAGATGATGCAAAAACGATAGTGCAAAAAGTAATATTGGCAGCACAAGCACGTCACGCGGCACAGAAGGCACGTGAAATGGTACAGCGTAAAACTGTAATGAGTATAGGTGGTTTACCTGGAAAATTATCGGACTGCTCTGAACAAGACCCTGCAAAATGCGAAGTGTTTTTGGTTGAGGGGGATTCGGCAGGAGGTACTGCAAAACAGGGACGAGACAGAATGTTTCAAGCAATTCTTCCATTAAGAGGTAAAATTCTTAATGTAGAGAAAGCAATGCAGCATAAAGTATTTGAAAACGAAGAAATTAAAAACATTTTTACAGCATTAGGTGTAACTATTGGTACTGAGGAAGACCCAAGAGCATTAAATCTTTCGAAATTAAGATATCATAAAGTTGTGATTATGTGTGATGCCGATATTGATGGAAGTCACATTGCTACACTTATCTTAACGTTCTTCTTCAGATATATGAAAGAATTAGTGGAGAATGGACATATTTATATTGCAACACCACCTTTATACCTGGTAAAAAAAGGTGCTAAAAAGCAATATGCTTGGTCTGATAAAGAACGTGATGAAATTGTTAATGGTTATGGAGATGGAGCAAAAATTCAACGTTACAAAGGTCTTGGTGAAATGAATGCAGAGCAACTTTGGGATACAACTATGAATCCAGAATTTAGAACGATGCGTTTGGTGCAAATAGATAACGGAGTAGAAGCAGATCGTATATTCTCAATGTTAATGGGAGATGAGGTGCCACCACGTCGAGAATTTATAGAAAAAAATGCGATCTATGCGAATATTGATGCGTAAGTAAAAGTGTTTTGCAATAAATAAAAAAAGAGATCACTTTAGTGATCTCTTTTTTTATTTAGAATATTATCATAAATTTTGAAAAGTCAAAAAAAAAGCTAAATTTGTTCGATTATTAACCATAAACCCCAAATCATAATGAAAAAACAATACACCTTAGTATTGCTATTATTGCTATTAGTTAGTACGATTTCTGCACAAGACAAACAGTGGGAAGTAGATCTTAAAGAAACTTTATATGAAGTAGGTTGGATTAAACAATCTAATAGTGGTGTTATCCTAGCTTCTGGAGCTAAAGGATTTTTAGCAATGGATAACAATACTGGAGAAACATTATGGCATAACAAAGAGTTAAAAGCCGTAGATAAAAATACATTTTTAAATATTGACGGATTGCCCTTGTTTTACGTGGAGTATGCTCCTGTAGTAGGGAAAACCAGAGGTATTATAGTGAACTCAAGTAATGGAGATATTTTATTTGATACAAAAGATGAAGGCTACAGAATTAAGAACTTCACAACCATACCGAGTCAAGATGTTATTTTATTCGAGTTATTAAAAAATAAAGAGCGCGTTTTAATGAGTTTTAGCCTTAAAACTTGGCAACAAGAATGGCTAACGAGCTTAGGAGAAGTTGGCGGATTATTAAAAAAGCTATTAAGTAAATCCTTTATAGATCAAGGCCCTTATTTTAATAAAGAAAATAATTTAATTATAATAGGTGTAGATGATCAAATTTATGCAATTAATACTACCAATGGTGAAATTTTATGGCAGCATGAAACTGATAAAGATATAAAAGCCTTAGTGTATTCTGAAAGTAATAATAGTTTATACGTAGGAGTTAAAAAATCTAAAAAACTATTGGTTTTAGACCCTAATAACGGCAATGATATTACGCCAGGAAAACTTAAACTTAGAGGTACTTTAATAGATATTAGACCAGACAATAATAACAATTTAGTATTAGTAGAAACAGAAGGGTTTAATATAATAGATCCAGCTACAAATGAATTTAAATGGAAGAAAAGTTTCAAAATTGAATATTTAGATGAAGTTATTCCTCATGAAAAAGGTTTTGTTGCTATAGGTAAAGATGAGAAAGACGGAACCATTTCTTTAGTTGATAGTAATGGAGATAAAGTATGGACTAGCAAAGTAAAAGGATATTCTTATTACACAGCAGTAATTCCTAAAGGAATACTATATATATCGACAGAACGTTCAAATATTTTAGATTTTGAAAAAGGAAAAGACGTTTGGGACAAGGATGTAAAATTTAGATCTATTCCTGCTGTTACTTTTGATGAACAAGAGGATAAAGTTATTTTATTTGAAAATAAGAAGGCGTATAAGTTTGATTTAAAAACAGGAGTAGTTGATCTATTTGCTGAAGATATACAGTTAGAAAATGTAAAAAGAAAAACACCATTAACTGCTGAATATGTAGAAGGAGCAGGGTATTTAATAAACACAGATCAACACATGTCTTTATTATCATCTTCAGGCGAAATAAAATATAGCAAATATTATGAGCCTGCATCAGATATAGGAGGACTTACAGGTTTAGCTCAATTAGGGTTAGATATTGCTGGAGTAGATTTAGACATCCAAGGATCTTTAGATAATATTAATATGTTGTCATCACTTTCAAATGGAGCTTTCAGAACTTCTAGAGATCAAAACGATGGTGCTATTGAGGAATCTGTTATAGCCGGAGCATATGTGGGAACTCAAGGTAATATGTCTACAGTTTTTGAAATTACTAAAAAGAGATATTTTAATTCTAAAACAGTTAAAAATCATCAATTTATAGTTACAAAAGTAAAAAGTGATACGGCGCCTACAATTCATCAAATATATATGGTGAATAAAAAAACAGGAGCTCCAGATGCACAAATAAAACTTTTAGATAAAACACCAAATTATTTAATTGACGAAATTGATAATGTTGTTTTTATAAATGAAAAAAATCATTTAATATCATCGTATAAATTTTAGAAGTACTTAAATATATAATTATAAAAAAAGGAAAAGCACGAGAATTAATCTCGTGCTTTTCCTTTTTAAGAACCAATAAATTATTTGTAATTTCGCACTTTCTTAATCGACCTAAAACGAAGTCAGATTATTCATAAAACAAAATAAAAATATAAATATGAAAGTAACAGTAGTAGGAGCAGGAGCAGTAGGTGCTAGTTGTGCAGAATATATTGCAATTAAAAACTTTGCTTCGGAAGTAGCTTTATTAGATATTAAAGAAGGTTTTGCAGAAGGAAAAGCAATGGATTTAATGCAAACCGCTTCTTTAAATGGTTTTGATACTAAAATTGTTGGAATAACAAATGATTATTCAAAAACAGCTAATAGTGATATTTGTGTGATAACTTCAGGGATTCCTCGTAAACCAGGAATGACTCGTGAAGAGTTAATTGGAATTAACGCAGGTATTGTAAAATCAGTATCTTCTAGTTTATTAGAACATTCTCCTAATACAATAATTATTGTTGTTAGTAATCCTATGGATACAATGACATACTTAGTACATAAAACTACTGGACTTCCAAAAAATAGAATTATAGGAATGGGTGGAGCACTAGATTCGGCTCGTTTTAAATACAGATTAGCAGAAGCCTTAGAAGCACCAATTAGTGATGTAGATGGAATGGTGATCGGAGGACATAGTGATAAAGGGATGGTTCCTTTAACAGCTCATGCTACTAGAAATAGTTTAAAAGTTTCAGAATTTTTATCTGAAGAACGTTTAAATCAAGTAAAAGAAGATACTAAAGTTGGAGGAGCAACACTTACCAAATTATTAGGAACTTCTGCTTGGTATGCACCTGGTGCAGCAGTAAGTGGATTGGTACAAGCAATAGCTTGCGACCAACAAAAAATGTTTCCTTGCTCAGCTTTATTAGAAGGAGAGTATGGGTTAAGTGATTTAGCAATTGGTGTTCCAGTAATTTTAGGGAAAAATGGAATCGAACGCATTGTTGAGATCGAATTAAGTGATGCTGAAAAAGCACACATGGCAGAGAGTGCTGAGGGAGTTAAGAAAACCAATGGATTGTTAGAATTTTAATATCCAATAGTTTAAAAATAGATATTTATATAAAGACTGTAGAAATACAGTCTTTATTTTTTTATATTTGGCGCATGAAAGCGAAATGGTATTTATATACTTTAATTGTTGTTCTTGTATTAGCAGGTTTTAATCAGCAACACATTTCTGAACCTAATCAAGAAATTGTGGTTCAATTTATTGGTGATGAAGTTACGTTTGATGAAACTCAGAGCGCAATAGCTACTGTAAAAATGCAATTACAGAGTATTGGAGTACATAATATACAAGTAGGAGAAGAAGAAGAAGGTAAATTAAAAATAACGTATTACAGTAATATTGATATTGCTGATATAAAACAAGTACTTTCCGGAGAAAATAACCTTGATTTAGGGTACACAGATTATAATCAAGATAAAAAAGGGGCTGAATTTCCTTTTAATAAAAATTCAAATAGTTACGATCTAGATGTTTATGAAATTCAAAACAGTAATGATCTAGAATCAGGTTTTGAAGGATATGTTTTAGAACAAAAAACAGAAAACGATCGATTTTCCAACCCAAATTTATATACATCTGTTAGAGAGGTTAATGTTGCAGAGAGAAATAAAATTGAAGAGATTGCATATGTCATATATAAAAATAGGGCAATTGCAATAGGTAATACTTTAGACAAGATTCCTGAAGTTAGAGCTGGACCAATCTCTATGGGAATTCTTAATACTACTTCCCAAAATATTTAAATGGCTTTTTTATTTAAAAAAGCAATAAGATTACACTTAATCATAACAAAAATAATTGTCAAATCATGAACGGAGTTGTATGTTTGCTCGTTTTTAAATTTGACTATAAAATAATAAAATAATGCAAAATAAAGGATTAGTAAAGCTATTTGCACTACTATTTGGATTAGTAAGTATTTACCAAATAGCATTTACATTTAAAGGGAATCAGATTGAAAAACAAGCAAAACAATTTGCAGTTTCTCAAGTTTCTGAAACCGAAGCTAAATACGATTCACTTCGTAGTGTAGAAGAATTAAAGTATTTAGATTCAATAAGTAAAATAGAAGTTTACAATATAGGTATTGCCAGTTACACTTATGATGAGGTAAAAGATAAAGCAATGAACCTTGGTTTAGACCTTAAAGGAGGGATAGATGTAACACTTCAAGTTTCTGTAAAAGATATCTTAAGAGGTCTAGCAAATAAAAGTGAAGACCCTATTTTTAATCAAGCGTTAACAGATGCAGATGAGCTTCAAAAAAATGCTCAAGAATCATATTTAGAATCTTTTTATAGAGCTTTTGATGCAATTAAAGGAGATACAAAATTAGCATCTCCAGATATTTTTGCAAACAGATCTTTAAGTGAGGAAGTTACGTTTGATATGTCTGATGATGCTGTAAAACGTATCATTTCAACTAAGGTTGATGAATCTATTGTTTCTGTTTTTGAAGTATTACGTAAACGTATCGATAAATTTGGAGTAACACAACCTAATATTCAACGTGTTGGAAATTCTGGACGAATTATAGTTGAATTACCGGGGGCAAGAGATAAAGAAAGAGCAAAAAGATTATTACAAAGAACAGCGCAATTAGAATTTTGGGATGTTTATAACCCAAATGTATTTTCTCCATTTATTGTTCAAGCAGATGCCAAACTTAAAGAGTTAATTACTCCTAAAACTGAAGATGCTGTTGAAGATGATACTAATACAGATGATGCAGATACGGCAAACCAAGATAGTAATGTAAATGACTTGTTAGGAGATACAACAGAAACAGAAGTTGCAGAGAGCGCAGCTATAGCAAATCCATTAATCGGATTAATTAAAATAGGAGGAGGACAAGGAAGTGCAAGTATTGGTCGTTTTGATCTTAAAGATACTACCGTGGTATCAGGTTATTTAAGAAAACCAGAAATAAGAGCATTATTAAGCCCGGCACAACGTGACGTTAAATTTTTATGGGGACTTCCAGAAATAGATCCTGCATTGATTGGATCTGATTTGGAAAATGTTGAACTAGTTGAGCTTTTTGCTATTAAAGGGAATAGAGAAAATGAACCAGAATTAAATGGAGCTGTAGTAGTAGATGCAGGGCAATCGTTTGACCTTAGAAATCAACCAGTAGTGACTATGCAAATGAACGCAAAAGGAGCTAAAGGTTGGGAGGAAATGACAGGGAGAGCTTTTAATCAAGGGACTAATATTGCTGTGGTTTTAGATGATGTTGTATACTCTGCACCAGGTGTAACTACAGGACCAATTTCTGGAGGGAATACTGAAATTTCAGGATCGTTTACTTTAAACGAAGCAGTAGATTTAGCAAATGTACTTAGAGCAGGTAAATTATCTGCTAGAGCAGATGTTATTAGAGCTTCTGAAGTTGGACCATCTCTTGGAGCTGAGGCTATTAGTACAGGAACAAAGTCATTTATCATAGCATTAGTATTAGTGCTTATCTGGATGATGTTCTATTATGGTAAAGCTGGTATCTTTTCAAATATCGCTTTATTATTAAATATCTTATTAGTTTTTGGAATCTTGTCTGGATTAGGAGCAGTGCTAACTCTGCCTGGTATTGCAGGTATCGTGTTAACTATAGGTATAGCAGTAGATGCAAATGTACTTATTTATGAGCGTGTTCGTGAAGAGCTTACTAAAGGAAAAGGGCAAAAAGAAGCTATTAAAGATGGATTTAGTAATGCATTGTCTTCTATTTTAGATGCGAATATTACTACTGGTCTAACCGCTTTAATTTTATTTGTATTTGGTACAGGACCAATTAAAGGGTTTGCAACAACATTATTAATAGGTATTATTACGTCATTGTTTACAGCAATATTTATTACACGTTTATTAATTGATTGGAATACAAATAGAAAAGGTAAATTAACGTTCTCTACGCCAATTACTAAAGGTTTATTTAGAAATATAAATATTGAGTTTTTAAAGCGTCGTAAAATAGCATACGTTGTTTCTGGTATAGTTATCGTAGCTGGTTTAGGATCATTATTTACTACAGGATTGGATCAGGGTATTGATTTTGTTGGGGGAAGAACATATCAAGTTCGTTTTGCTCAAGATACAGATATAGAGAATGTGAAAACAGCTGTAATTGCCGAATTAGGTAGTGCAGAAGTAAAAACAATTGGAGGCGCAAATCAATTTAAAATTTCTACTAAATATAAAGTGGATGAAAATACAGCTGAAGTTGATGAAGAAGTACAACGTAAATTGTATGAGTCTATAAAATCATTTTTACCAAATAACTTCAGTTATGAGAAATTTAATGAAGGGGAAAATAATTTAGGTAAAATGAGTTCTAGTAAAGTGAGTCCAACAATTGCAGATGATATTAAAAAATCTTCGATTTGGGCAATTTTAGGATCATTAATTGTAGTTTTCTTATATATATTATTGAGATTTAAAAAATGGCAATTCTCATTAGGAGCTGTTGCAGCGGTATTCCATGATGTATTAATTGTATTAGGTATTTTCTCAATTACCTGGAAGTTCATGCCATTTAGTATGGAAATAGATCAAGCGTTTATTGCAGCGATATTAACAGTAATTGGATACTCGCTTAATGATACGGTAGTTGTGTTTGATAGAATTAGAGAGTTCCTTAATGAACATACTTCTTGGGATTTTAGTAGAGTAGTAGATTCTGCATTAAGCAGTACATTAAGTAGAACATTAAATACATCGTTAACTACTTTAGTGGTGTTATTAGCAATGTTCATTTTTGGAGCAGATTCACTTAGAGGATTATTATTCGCTTTAATGGTAGGTGTTATTGTAGGAACATATTCATCAGTATTTATTGCAACACCAGTAATGAATGATACAATTAAAAGAATAGAGAAAAAGAAGAAATAAGAACAGAAATTATTTTATAATAAAAAACCCTTTCTATAATTAGAAAGGGTTTTTTATTATATAGTCAAAACTATATTGTTAAAGTATTTTAAAAGTAAAAACTTCTATTTTCAATCTTTTTTGAGGCTGTATTAATATTTAAGAAACTTGCTTAGGTTTATAAACAAACATAAAATATAAACCTAAGAGTATAAACGGAATACTTAATGCTTGACCAGTATTTAAACTAAAAATCCAATCTTCTCTACCATCTACTTGTTCAACTTTAAATTGTTCAACAAATAAGCGGACAGACCATAGCAAGACTAAAAACAATCCAAATAAAAACCCGGTTTGTTTACGCTTATTAGTTTTCCAATAGGTGAAAAAGATAATTAAGAACACAAAGATATATCCAAAGGCTTCATACAATTGACCAGGGTGTCTTGGAATAGTATCATGTTTTGCGAAAATAATAGCCCATGGTAAAGATGCTTCTGCTGGTTTTCCTATCATCTCAGAATTGAAAAAATTTCCAATCCTAACAAAAATAGCACCCAAAGCTACTGCTGGTACTACACGATCTAGAATCCAAAGGATAGATTTTTTTAATACTTTTTTATTATAGAGATACATTGAGATAATCATACCAATTGCTGCTCCATGACTTGCTAAACCTTGAAAACCTGTAAACTCAAAACCTCCTTTGAATTTAAAAGGAAGAAATATGCTGAAGAAATCTTCTCGAATTAGTTCTGGTTGATAAAAAAACACATGACCTAAACGAGCTCCAATCATTATTCCTAAAACAGCATAAATAAATAAAGAATCTAGTTTCTCATCTGGTTGTTCTTCTCTCCTGTAGATTTTTTTAGTAATAAACCAGCCTAAAATAAAAGCTACCATCCACATTAAACTGTAGTAATGGATTTTAAAATTTCCAATAATTTTTATCCCTTCTGAAGCAGGATCCCAAACAGTTTGTAAAGCAAGAAACATAAATTTTTATTTTTTATAATGTAAATATATAGAATTGAAACGGATTAATTAAAGCTAGAATTATTGAAGCTTTATTTTTTCGATTCTTTTTTTGGTACAGGGTCATAACCAGATTTACCCCACGGATGACAACTAAATATTCTTTTTATAGCTAATCGACCTCCATAAAATAGACCATGCCTTTTTAAAGCCTCAATAGTATAATGAGAACATGTTGGTTGAAACCTACATGTCGCAGGCGTTAAAGGAGAAATTAATGTCTGATATATTCTTACTAGAAAGATAAAAGGTGCTACTAGTAATTTTTTCATATTTTTTCTCTTCTAAGCAGAGTAGTTAATTTGTTGAAAAAGATGTACCATCTTTTCCGTCTTTTAATTGTATGCCTACAGCAAGAAGCTCATCTCTAATTTTATCTGATAATGCAAAATCTTTATTTGCCCTAGCTTCAGCACGAAGCTTTATAAGTACTTTAACTGTATCGGATAGCTTTTCAGAATTGTTATCCTCGTTAGTGGCATTTATCAAGCCTAAGATATCGAAAACAAATGCATTAAGCGTTTTTGTTAATAAATCTAAATCACTTTTAGTGATGTTAGCTTTTCCGTCTTTAACTTGGTTGATGAATTTTACAGCACTAAATAATTCGGCAATTAAAATAGGAGTATTAAAATCATCGTTCATTGCATTATAGCAATTGGTAATCCAGTCTTGTATATCAAAACTCGTGTTATCAGAAATTGATAGTTTATCTAAAAGATTAATAGCTTCCATAAGCTTGTTAAATCCTTTTTCTGACGCTTCTAAAGCATTACTACTAAAATCTAAAATACTTCTGTAATGTGCTTGCATCATAAAAAAACGAGCAACACTAGGCGAAAATGCTTTACTTAACTTATCGTTTTCTCCTGTGAAAATCTCGTTAGGTAAAATATTATTACCTGTAGATTTTGCCATTTTCTGACCATTAAGAGTTAACATGTTAGCATGCATCCAGAAATTCACAGGATTTTTACCATTACAAGCTTCGGCTTGAGCAATTTCGCATTCATGATGCGGAAATTTTAAATCCATTCCACCACCATGAATATCAAATTGTTCTCCAAGGTATTTTGTGCTCATTGCAGTACATTCGAGATGCCACCCTGGAAACCCATCACTCCATGGTGAAGGCCAACGCATAATATGCTGTGGTTCGGCTTTTTTCCAAAGCGCAAAATCTTGAGGGTTCTTTTTATCACTTTGCCCATCAAGGGCTCTTGTATTATGTATTAAATCTTCAACATTACGACCACTTAATTTACCGTAATTATTGGTTTCGTTAAATTTTAATACATCAAAATATACTGAACCATTAATTTCGTACGCTAAACCCTTATCTAAAATATCTTTAATGATTTCTATTTGCTCTATAATATGTCCAGTTGCAGTAGGCTCAATACTTGGAGGTAAAAAATTGAACTTATTTAAAGTATTATGAAAATCTACAGTATACATCTGTACAACTTCCATTGGTTCTATTTGTTCTAAACGTGCTTTTTTAGAAATTCTATCTTCACCTTCATCTGCATCATTCTCTAAATGTCCAGCATCAGTTATATTTCTTACATAACGTACTTTATATTCAAGATGCTTAAAATACCTAAAGATCATATCAAAAGACATAAATGTCCTTACATTCCCTAAGTGTACATTACTGTAAACCGTAGGTCCACAAACATACATTCCAATACTTCCTTCATTTATGGGGTTGAAAATTTCTTTTTTTCCAGATAGAGAATTATATATTTTTAGTTCTTGATCTTTATATATTGGCATTTTATTGTATTGGTTATGATTGATGAAATGAGGTGTTAAAATTTAGTTTCTAGTTTAATATAATCTAATAACTCTTTACGAACATTTGGATCTTTAAACTTACCTCCAAATTCACTAGTTACCGTACTGCTTTCTATATCTCTAATTCCTCGTGAATTGACACATAAATGTTTGGCATCTATAATACAAGCAACATCATCTGTATTTAAAACTTTTTGAAGCTCTTTTACTACCTGAATGGTTAAACGCTCTTGCACTTGTGGACGTTTGGCAAAATGATCTACAATACGATTCATTTTAGAAAGCCCTACTACTGTTCCGTTAGATATGTATGCAACGTGAGCTTTACCTACGATAGGTAATAGGTGATGTTCGCAAGTGGAATAAACGGTTATGTTTTTTTCTACAAGCATTTCACCATATTTATATTTATTATCAAAAGTAGATGCTTTAGGTTTTGTATCCGGATCTAAGCCACCAAATATTTCATTTACAAACATTTTTGCTACACGTTTAGGTGTGCCTTTTAAGCTGTCATCAGTTAAATCAAGACCTAAAGTTTCCAAAATATGTCTAACATCATCCTTTATAATATCTATTTTTTCCTCTTTAGATAATCTAAAAGCGTCTGCTCGCATAGGAGTATTTGATGAGGTACCAATATGATTATCTCCTATAGTATCAAAATTTTCAATGTTGTTTTCTATTTTCATTAGAGTTGCATGATTAATTTAAAATCAAACCAGCTACAAAGATAAGCATTTCAAATATTTTGAATATTTAATTAACGAAGTATTAATAGCTAGATTAGCAATCACTTTGTCTGAAAAACAAGTGAAATATTACAATATTTTATATATTTATAGGATTGTTAAAGAAAAGTGAAAAATGAAAAATATATTTATTATAGTATTACTACTAGCTTCATTGATTTTATCTGCGCAAGAGCCTAAAACAGATAAAGAAATTTATAAAGCGTATACCTCCGAATTAAATTTAGATACTAATCAATCTAAACAATTTATTAAGATTTTGAAGAAGTATAAAAATAAGCTTAGAAAAAACAATATAGATAATAATACTTTTAATAAGCAAAATAAACTTAGAGACCTAGAAGTTTATGAGATGCTTAACAATGAGCAATTTGAAATATATAAAAAAATGAAATTAAAGCTCGAACCTGCATATAAGTATCGATTTTAAAAACTCCTATCAAATCTATTCCATATGAAACTAAAATTATACTATTTTTTAGTACTAGTAACTTTTTTTATAACCAATATAAATGCTCAAAGTTCAACTTGTGCTACTATAGAACCGTTTTGTGCAGGAGATTCTACTTTAGTATTTCCTAATACTTCAAATGGTACAAGTGCAGAAGCAGGACCAAATTATGGATGCTTAGGAACTCAACCTAATCCAGCATGGTTTTTTCTTCAAATAGATCAAGCAGGGACTTTAAATTTTCAACTTGAACAAAATACAAATCAAGATTTTACAGGAGCAGGTTTAGATGTAGATTTTATCGCATATGGACCTTTTACAAATACTGATGTTTGTAATAATTTAACAGCAGCAAATACAGTCGCTTGTAGTTTTTCTGCAGCTGCAATTGAAAACTTCTCCATTAATAACGCTCAAGCTGGAGAAATATATATTGTTTTAATTACAAATTTTAATGGATCACCAGGATTTATAAGACTCGGTCAAACAAATGCAAATCAAGCTGATGCAGGTGCTACAGATTGCTCTATTTTAAATGATGTTAATGCTTGTGAAGGTGATATTATTTCACTTGATGCTACTACTAATAATGCCGTTAGATATGAGTGGACTAGAGATGGTGTTATAATTGCAGAAACTGGACCTATTTTAAATAATGTGACTGCTCCCAATGCATTATATGTATCAACTGCTTTTAATGCCATGGATGATATTATTTTAATGAATGAGTTTGATGTTATTTTTAGTGAAATCCCTATTGCAAATTCTGTAAATGATGTATTGGTTTGTGATGATAATAATGACGACTTTTCTTCTTTTGATTTAGAATCGTTTAATGCTCAAATATTAGGAACTCAAGATTCAACATTATTTACTATAACGTACCATGTTTCAGATATAGATGCAAATATGGGTGATAATCCTATTAATTCACCTTTTATAAATACTACGAATCCTCAAACTATTTATGTGAGAATTGAGAATAATGCAAATACAAACTGTTTTAGCATTACAAGTTTTGATATTATCATATTTGATTCTCCAACGGCTAATCAGCCAACACCTTTTGCATTATGTGATGATGATGACGATGGTGATGATACTAATGGAATAGGAGTAACTTTTGACTTAACTACAAAAACTAATGAGGTTTTAGGTGCTCAAGCTGCTATTGATTTTAATGTAACATATTATTTAACTCAAGCCGATGCGGATGCTGGGATTGTTGGAACAGAAATTACTACACCTGTAGTAAATAATGTAAATCCGCAAACAATATATGTTAGAATTGAAAATGTTTTAAATACAACTTGCTTTGAAACAACAACTTTTGATTTGGAAGTAAATCCTTTGCCAACAGTAGTTCCTATAGTGGATTTAAGGCAATGTGATGATGATACAGATGGTATTTCATTATTTAATTTAACTGAAGCAAATAGTTTGATTTCTACTAACGCAAATAATGAAAATTTTACTTACTATTTAACTCTGGCAGATGCAGAAGGAGGTTTGGCTGTAGATCAAATTAATAATTTTATAAATTACCCAAACCCAACTCCATTAAATAGCAGTGTATTTGTTAGAATTGAAACTTTAGAAGGTTGTTTTAGAACATCTCAAATTAATTTGATAGTAGGAGCTACTCAAATACCAACAGCTTTTAATTTAAATTTTGAAGAATGTGATAATGCATTAATAGATGGCGATAATACAAATGGAGTTGCCGCATTTGATTTTAGTAATGCAACAACTCAAATTTTAAATTTATTTCCAGTAGGTCAAAATTTAACAGTAACATATTATGAAAATCAAGCAGATGCTTTGGCTGAAATTAATGCTATTCCAGATATAAGTAATCATAGAAATGATGCATCTCCATTTATTCAAAATATTTATGTTAGAGTAGATAGTGATGATATCAACGCGTGTTTAGGTTTAGGGCAGCATATTACTTTAACGGTAAACCCATTACCATTGGCGAATCCTTTAACAGACTTTGTACTATGTAGTGATGATGGAATTAATGCTACTTTTGATTTAACTACTAAAGATATTGAAGTTATAGGGACACAAACAGAAGCGTTACTAATTTCATATCATACAAGTTTAGATGATGCTATAAATAATAATGCTCCAATAATAGGGCAGTATATAAATACCTCTAACCCGCAAACTATTTTTGTGAGATCTCAATTTGATAATAACGGAAATGGTATAAGTGATCCAGACGAATGCTTTAATACAGATATTAATTTTCAACTTATTGTTAACCAAAACCCAATACTCTTTGCACCAGACCCAATAGTCATCTGTAGCGATCAAACAGAAACAACTTATGATTTAACAATACGGGCAGATCAAATAATAGGAGGAGATACTTCTATTGGATTAGCTTATTTTGAATCACAACAAGATTTAGATAATAATAATTTTATAGCGACTCCTACAACATATTTAAATACAATGTTAACAAGAGATGTTTTAGTTTTGGCTACTGGAACTAATGGATGTTTTTCTACGACAACATTATCTTTAGAAACAATTTTATTTCCCGATTTAAATTTAACTCCAGATGTTATTGAAGAGTGTGAAGTAGATAATAATGGCTTTGATGAATTTGATATTACAAGAAGAGAAAACGAAATATTAAATGGATTAGATAGAACAGATTTTATAATTACTTATTATGAAAGTGAAGCAGATGCTATTGAAGGAAATTCAAATAATATTCAAAATATTACCAATTTCGAAAACACTCAAGCCGTAACACAAACGATTTATGTTAGAGTAATACCTGTAAACACGCCTTGTTTTAGGGTAATTCCATTAACATTAATTGTTAATCCAGTGCCGGAAATAGCTATAGAAGATGAGTATGTGTTATGCCTGTCTCCAAATAATACTTCAATACCACCAGTGCTTACTACATTTTTACCTAACCCTCCAATTGATACACAACTTAATAGTGCAGAATA
The DNA here is from genome assembly GCA_003443635.1 of Flavobacteriaceae bacterium. Taxonomy (NCBI): domain Bacteria; kingdom Pseudomonadati; phylum Bacteroidota; class Flavobacteriia; order Flavobacteriales; family Flavobacteriaceae; species Flavobacteriaceae bacterium. The sequence goes on from CP031964.1 coordinate 1,157,253, forward strand.
CACTTTTGAATGGTTTAGAGGTGCAGTCGCAGATCCGCTTAACATAATCACAGGGGAAATAGGGCCTACGTTTACTCCAGATGCTATAGGACAATATACAGTTGTTGCAACAGATATAGTTTCTGGATGTACCATACCTGCAACAACAAATGTTATAGGGTCATTTCCTCCAGAAAGTATTACTGCAGAAGTAATAACAGATGCGTTTTCAGATAATGATATTATAGAAGTAACAGTAATAGGTAATGGAGAGTATGAATTTAGCTTAGATGGAATTACATGGCAATCGTCTCCAAGATTTGAAAATTTAGAATTTGGAGAGTATATGGTTTTTGTTAGAGACCTTTTAAATTGTAATAGTTTAGTGTCTAATACAGTTATAATAGTTGATTTTCCTAGATTTTTCACACCAAATGGGGACGGGACTAATGATACTTGGAATATAAGAGGAATATCAGAAATACCTAATTCTGATATATTTATCTATGACAGATATGGTAAGCTCTTAAAGCAAATTAATCCAAATGGTCTTGGGTGGGATGGCACTTTTAATGGGGAAGAACTTCCTACAAATGATTACTGGTTTACTATAGATTTTAACGAACCATCAGATGGAGTTCGTAAACAATTTAAAGCACACTTTACATTAAAACGCTAATAATTATAAACTCATAGTTAATGTTAATGTAAGACTAGAATTGTCAGCGTCTATACGTGTAGTGTCTGTAAAACCATTAGCATCGTTATTATTAACACTGCCATTAAATAGACGACTATTTATTTCTCGATTTGAGTTCTGATATGCAAAATCTATTTTAGTACCTCCAAAATCATAGCCCAATCCTAGAGAGAAACCAGTTAAGTTTCCATAAAAATCAGTGTCTGAATACGGGCTTTCTTCAAAACGATATCCCCCTCTATAACTCCAATTATTAAAACGATATTCTCCTCCAATTCGATATGTAGACGCAGAAGTTAAATTTTGATTAATTAAATTATTTTGTATAGCTAAATTTGAATCTGAAGAAGGATTAAACCTAATGTTTCCAAAATCTTTTCTTGAATAATCAAAACTAATTAACCCACTCTTATTAATAACTAAAGCAGCACTAGCAGTTATTTTACCTGGCGTTCGCAATCTATAATCAGGGAAAACATTAATTATTTGAGGAGCAAAAATATCAGGACTTGCAAATCCATCACTTAGTACAGATAATGCTTGAGTACTTTCTTCATCTATAGTATACCATATAGGAGAATCATAGGTAAATCCTACACGTAAAAAATCATTTAATTTAGCAATTCCTCCTAACTGAAAAGAAAATCCTGCTCCAGTTGTAGATAAATTATTTTCGAAAGCAACCTCTCTAACTTGTGATCCTGGGTTATCATTTTCTTCAAAGAAAAAAGTTGTGCGATCAAAATTAATAAAATGGGAATTTAAATTTACACCTAAATAGATATTGTTTTTATGCTGTATAGCTGCATTAAAAGTTAGTTTGCCATTATTTCCTCTTGTAGCCGATGAGAATTCTTGACTAAACCTATTAATAGCATCTCCGTCATCAATATTAGAAGTATAGACTATGTTGTCATCTAGATCTTGTACAGGGTCAATAATAAAAGATTCGAATGCCAATAATGCTTGTTGATTCCTAAATCCAAAAATTGAACCAATCTCTCCATAAGCTTCATCAAAAGTTTCTCCATCTAAAACTGAAATTTCATCTAACCTTAATCCTTGAGCATTAGCTAAAAAATAACGATCTATTGAATTAGAATTAGTTCCGGAAGCAAAGAAAGAATTATCAAAATTTTGAGTTTGCTCATAAGTTAAACCAATGGTAACTTTTCTCCAAGGAGAATCTTCATCTCTGTTGTTAAAAATAAAAACGGCTCCAGCTTGATTTAAATCAAAAGAAGAATCTGTATTATTGGAATTTATTGTGCCCAAATATGTTGTTGTATTATCTATATCAAAATTTGAGATAGAAGCAGAAAAAATACTTTCATTAAATACTGCAGATCCAGCAGGATTCAAGCTTACTGCACTTAAATCACCTCCAAGAGCGCCAAAAGCACCACTTAAAGCTTTAAAACGAGCTGTCCCTTCAATATTGTCTGTAGAAAATCTTACTGCATCTGTAATGTCTTGCTGTCCATAAATATTAGACATAGATATGATGCTTATGAATAGTAATATTAACTTTTTCATATTAGAACTTTTTTGATTTAATCTAGATTAATTGTATTTAATTTATGAATATTAAAGACCTCGACCACCTCTGCCTCTTGAAGACGATCTGCTTCCACTAGATCTTCCGCTTGATGACCTGCTCGAAGAAGATCTAGACGGTGAAAAACTTCTACTTCTTGAAGAAGAAGATGATCTGCCAAATGAACTTCTATTTCTTGATGAAGATGATCTATTAAACGAACTCCTAGCTCTACTATTTGAATTAACTCTTGATCTAGTTGAAGATCTATTTGCTGAAGTTGTTGACCTCCTAGAGTTATTAATTACTCTAGATCTATTATTGTTTGATGCAGTAGTACTTCTTCTAGAAACAGAACTTCTTCTATTTCTATTACTAGTAATTCTAGAATCTCTATTTGCAATCGAACTACTTCTCCTAGAAATAGAAGATCTACGATTATCTAAACGAGATATTCTTGATGAATTTCTATTGCTAGCAAAAAATCTTGAATTATTGTTAAAGAATGAATTTCTATAACCATAAAATCCAGCATACCCATAATAAGGAAAGCCTCCGAATCCGAACCTATTAAACCCAAATCCGAACCTGTTAAATCCAAATCTTCCATAATAAGGAAAACCTCCGAATCCAAACCCGAACCTGTTAAATCCGAATCCAAATCCAAACCCTCCATAATAAGGAAAGCCTCCGAATCCGAATCCGAACCTATTAAATCCAAACCCTCCATAATAAGGAAAGCCTCCGAATCCAAATTCATTGAATCCGCCATAATAAGGAAAACCAGTATTTACAAAATTGACAACAATTTCTGAGCTATCTGTTCCCCAACCTGAATTACCTTCAGTATACTCAGTATTATCGTCAACTACTATTTCATCACTAAATTCACCTTCATAAGCATCTATATCTGTAAAAATATCATTAGCAGAATTTACATGACTTTCAAAGTAGTTTTTATAATACTCAGACGTTGGTGCTTGCTCAACTTCTTTTTCTTGTTCAACTTTTTTATTAGAACTTGCATAAATACCATCTTCATAACCATTTGCATATTGATATGAACCACAAGAAGCTAAAATTATACTTAGCACTAATGCACCCAAAAAATGCATTTTTGATTTAGAGTAATTTATATATTTCATATCTTATAATTTAATTGTTGAACAACACAAAAATAGTTAGTTTTGCTGAACTATTTTTTTATTTAACATAATCACAATATTTGTGCCAAAATCTTATATATGAGTAAAAACCTTACAGAAAGAAGTGAAGATTATTCGAAATGGTATAACGAACTTGTTGTAAAGGCTGATCTAGCTGAGAACTCAGCAGTTAGAGGGTGTATGGTAATAAAACCTTATGGTTATGCAATTTGGGAAAAAATGCAAGCAGAATTAGATAGAATGTTTAAAGAAACTGGACATCAAAACGCATATTTTCCACTTTTTGTGCCTAAAAGTTTGTTTGAAGCTGAAGAAAAAAATGCTGAAGGATTCGCTAAAGAGTGTGCTGTTGTTACACATTATAGGTTACAAAATGATCCAGATAATACTGGAAAACTACGCGTTGATCCAGAAGCAAAATTAGAAGAAGAGTTGGTAGTTAGACCTACAAGTGAGGCTATTATTTGGAATACTTATAAAGGTTGGATTCAATCGTATAGGGATTTGCCGTTACTAATAAATCAATGGGCTAATGTAGTACGTTGGGAGATGCGAACCAGGCTGTTTTTGCGTACGGCAGAATTTTTATGGCAAGAAGGACATACAGCTCACGAAACAAAAAAGGAAGCTTTAGCTGAAGCAGAACTTATGAATGATGTTTATGCAGAATTTGCAGAAAACTTTATGGCTATTCCTGTTATAAAGGGTTTAAAAACAGAGAGTGAGCGTTTTGCAGGTGCCGAAGAGACATTTTGTATAGAAGCTCTAATGCAAGATGGAAAGGCATTACAAGCTGGAACATCACATTTTTTAGGACAGAATTTTGCTAAAGCATTTGATGTTAAATTCACAAATAAAGAAGGTAAACAAGATTATGTTTGGGCAACTTCTTGGGGAGTATCTACGCGATTAATGGGGGCATTAATAATGACTCATAGTGACGATAAAGGCTTAGTATTGCCACCAAATTTAGCGCCAAATCAAGTGGTGATTGTACCTATATATAAAACAGAAGAACAATTTGAAGCGATTACAGAATTAGCAAATACGCTCATGAAAGATCTAAGAAGCAAAAATGTTTCTGTGAAGTTTGATAACCGAACAACATTTAGACCAGGAGCAAAATTTGCACAACATGAACTACAAGGTGTGCCACTACGTATCGCAATAGGCCCTAAAGACCTTGAAAATGGTACTGTTGAGTTGGCGAGAAGAGATACGCTAACTAAAGAAGTCGTTGAATTGAATAATCTGGTTGAAACAGTTTCTAATTTAATGAAAGAGATTCAAGATAGCTTATATAAAAAGGCATTAGATTATCGAGATTCTCATACTACAACAGTTGAATCGTTTGAAGAATTTAAAGATGTTTTAGAGAATAAAACAGGATTTGTCTCTGCACACTGGGATGGTACTCCAGAAACAGAAGATAAAATTAAAGAACTGACAAAAGCAACTATACGTTGCATTCCTTTAAATGCTGAGAAAGAGATAGGTAAATGTATTTTTACAGGTAATCCATCTAAACAAAGAGTGTTGTTTGCAAAGGCATATTAATTTTTTTTTCAAAAAAAGCATTTAGAAGTTGCAACATTTAAAAATAGTTGTATTTTTGCATCCGCAATGGAAACATTGTATGTTTTTTGAAATTTTGTGAGTTTAATATTTTGAATGTAAATTCGCAAACTTAAAATAAAAATGGCCCGTTCGTCTATCGGCTAGGACGCCAGGTTTTCATCCTGGTAAGAGGGGTTCGATTCCCCTACGGGCTACAACTATTTAATATTAAATTAAAAGAACAAATGGCAAATCATAAGTCATCATTAAAAAGAATTAGAAGTAACGAAGCTAAACGTTTAAGAAATAAGTATCAGCATAAAACTACACGTAATGCGATTAGAAAATTACGTGAGCTTACAGATAAGAAAGAAGCTGAAAAATTATTTCCTTCTGTAGCTTCAATGGTAGATAAATTAGCAAAGAAAAATATTATTCATGCTAATAAAGCTGCTAACTTAAAATCAGGATTAACAAAATTTGTTGCTTCTTTATAAGATTAACATTTTTTATTATATAAAATAGAAAGCTTCTCAATATTGAGAAGCTTTTTTTGTGACATCACTTTTTTTAAATTTCAATAAAATAAAAAAGCCTCTCTAAAATTTATCTAGAGAGGGCTTTATTGTTTGTTATAATTTAGCTATTCATAGAGATTAAAAACTCTTCATTGTTACGAGTTTGTTTAAAACGATCGTTAATGAACTCCATGGCTTCAACAGGATTCATATCTGCGAGATATTTACGCATTACCCACATGCGTTGTATTGTATTATCATCTAATAATAAATCATCTCTACGTGTACTTGAAGATGTGAGATCTATTGCAGGGAAAATTCTACGGTTAGATATTTTACGATCTAATTGTAACTCCATATTACCAGTTCCTTTAAATTCCTCAAAGATTACTTCGTCCATTTTAGAACCCGTTTCAGTTAATGCCGTAGCAATAATAGAAAGAGAGCCTCCATTTTCAATATTTCTAGCAGCTCCAAAAAAGCGCTTTGGTTTGTGTAAAGCATTAGCATCTACACCACCACTTAAAATTTTACCAGAAGCAGGCTGTACAGTATTATAAGCTCTTGCCAAACGTGTTATAGAATCTAATAAAATAACCACATCATGACCACACTCAACTAAGCGTTTTGCTTTTTCTAAAACAATATTAGCAATCTTAACATGTTCGTGAGCTTCTTTGTCAAATGTAGAAGCAATTACTTCTCCACGAACATTACGTTGCATATCTGTAACTTCTTCAGGACGTTCATCTATTAATAAGATCATTTGATATACTTCAGGGTGGTTTGCAGCAATTGCATTGGCAACATCCTTAAGTAACATGGTTTTTCCTGTTTTTGGCTGTGACACGATCATACCACGCTGCCCTTTTCCTATAGGGGAAAACAAATCCATTATTCTAGTAGAAATAGTACTTTGTTTTTCAGCAAGATTAAATTTTTCTTTAGGAAAGAGAGGTGTTAAATGTTCAAAAGAAACACGATCTCTAACTACTTTAGGATCTTGTCCATTAATTGAAACAACTTTAATTAATGGGAAGTATTTTTCACCTTCCTTAGGAGGCCTAACATGTCCTAGCACAGTATCTCCAGTTTTTAATCCAAATAATCTAATTTGAGATTGGGACACATAAATATCATCAGGAGATGACAAGTAGTTGTAATCTGAAGAGCGTAAGAAACCATAACCATCTTGCATAATATCTAAAACACCTTCACTTTCAATAATCGCATCAAACTCAAAATCTGGCTCACGATAACGATTTCTGCCATCTTTGTTACCATTGTTATTATGGTTGCCTTTGTTTTGATTCTTATTACTTTGAGGTTTAGAATCTTTTTGTTGCGAACGATTTTGATTTGACCTATTTTTTTGCTGAGCTTGCGACTCAACTTTAGTTTGTTGTGCCGTATTACTAGACTCAGGAGTTTGAGTTTTAACTTCAGCAACTTCTTTTTGAGTATTTACAACCTTAGAAGCGCTTTCTAACTTAGGAGTATTATTTTTATTAGGTTGTTGAGGTTTATTTTTAGGCTCAACAATTTTTTGAGGAGTACTATTATTCTGTTTAGGCTTTTGAATACGCTCTCTTTTAGGTTTTGGAGCAGGTTTTTCATCAGTTTTAACAGGAACAGGATTAGCTGCTTGATAATCTAAAATTTGATAGACTAAATCTAATTTTTTTAAAGAGCGATACTTTGAAATATTTAATTTTTTTGCGATTTCCTGTAATTCAGGAAGCTTCATTTCTTTTAATTGTGAAATTTCAAACATTATAGAGTTGAGTATTTTGTTTAATGTAAAACAACATTTATTTCGGCACTTCTTTTATTGTAAAAGTTACAGAAGATGTTTTTTGAATTTTGTTATATGAAGATTATCTAAAAAATAATAGCAATGATCTGCTATTGAATTATCTGGCTAATATATAACTTTATTTTTAAAAAATAATATATGTTTTAAAAAAGAAACTATTATTTTTGTGACTTTAAGATTAAAAAATGCTTCAAAGAATTCAAACCTTATACTTATTGGTCGTTGCGATTATTTCACTAGGATTAATATTTGTATTTTATTTATGGACACTTAATAAAATACCATTTTTTGCTAAAGATGATATATTATATTTAAGTTTGTTTATAGGTTCTGGAATTTTAGCATTTATTTCAATATTTATATTTAAAAATAGGAAGTTGCAATTTGTTTTGGGACGACTTAATATCATATTAAACTTTACTTTACTAGCATTGTTTGTATATCGATTACTAAACACACCTGGAGAAAATCAAATTTCTGAGAATGGTGTTGGGGTGCTTCTCCCTTTGTTTTCTATCGTATTTTTGGTTTTAGCTAATAAAGCCATTAAAAAAGATGAAGACCTTGTAAAATCTGTAGATCGATTGAGATAACGCTATCATAGTAATATTAGTGCGTTGAGCCCAAGGTGAAGATCTTGGGCTTTTTTATGGATTTTATGATTGACTTTTATATAAAGGTGTAATATTGAATGCTTTTTTCTGCTTTTCGCTTATTGTAGAATCATCAATGTTTCCTTTACTCTTTATGAGTTTATTTTTTAAGCCTCTGGAAGCAAAACCTTTTAAATTGTATATTTCATATATAATTAAACTGTTATTTTTTCCAGAAAATGAAGTCAGATCTTTTCTATTTTTCTTGATAGCATACTCTAAAGATTTTTTATTATGAATAAAATATGTAGATAATGAACTTCCTGAATGTTTATAAGTTTCTTTAATAACCCAATAGGCTTTAACTTTTTGCTCAATAACCTTATTTTTAGTAACAAGAGGTTTCATGTGCTCTTTATTAAGTAAATCTATACCTAATACTATAATCTCACCTAAATTAGTGTGAGTCATGATTGTATAATAAGATACATCTAACTCATTTAAAGCTATTCGTATCATATTTGTATCATTTTTAATTATAGATGTTCTTTTAGTAACTCTATTGTATAAGCTTACTTTAGTGATTTTGCTTTCAGCTTTTAAATGAAGTATATTATTTTCAATATTTTGTTCTAAATGATAACGAGGGTTAATATTAGGATATAAAACAAAATCTTGCCCACTAACTTTTAAGATAGAAATACAACATATAAAAAGATATAGTATATATGCTTTCACGTTTATAAATGAGATTTGGTTTAAGAGCTAAAATATTAAGAGGTAAAATTTTACGAAATTTTTTTAGTTCTTTGACTATTAAATTCGTTCATGTTAAAAATTTATTGGTATTTAGTGAAAAAAGACGTTTAACGGTATTTTTAATTAATGTCTTTTAAATTCAATAACTTCTAAATTTTCAATAGTACCATTATTGACTTCAAAGCGAAGCATTGTTCTTGCTTTATGAAAACCGTGCTTACCTACTGCACCAGGATTCATATGTAAGATATTTAATTTTTTATCCCGCATTACTTTTAAAATGTGAGAATGACCACATATAAAAATATCTGGAGGGTTCTTTATTATAGCATCCTTAACTCTAATATCGTATCGGTTAGGATATCCTCCAATGTGTGTAATCCATATATTCATACCCTCACAAATAAAACGATTATGCTCGGGAAATTCCATACGTACTTTCGCATCGTCAATATTACCATAAACAGCTCTTAGCGGTTTTAGAGATTTAATACTATCAGCGACTTTTAAATCTCCAATATCTCCAGCATGCCATACTTCATCTGCTTGTTTTACATATTTTAAAATATCGTCGTCAATATAACTGTGCGTATCAGAAAGTAAAAGAATTTTTGTCATATTAATTTTCTGTGTAAGCGGAAATCTATTTTTTATAAAATAAGATTCCTGCCTTCACAGGAATAAATTTATCTTTGTTTGCAATTAACAAAAGTATCAAAATACAGTGAGATATTTTATAGAACTTTCTTATAATGGAAAAGCTTATCACGGTTGGCAAAATCAACCTAATGCAATTACTGTACAAGAAATTTTAGAGAATGCATTGTCATTACTTTTTAAAGAAAAAATAGAGGTTATTGGAGCGGGTCGTACTGATGCTGGAGTTCATGCTTTGCAAATGTTCGCACATTTTGATACAGATAATAAGTTTGAAATCGAAACTTTAAAATTTAAGCTTAATTCATTTTTACCAAAAGATATAGCAATTCATGATATAACATTAGTGAAAACCGATGCACATACACGTTTTGATGCATTAAGTAGAGAATATATTTATAGAGTTTCTTTAAAAAAAGATGTGTTTGCTTATGAAGGGGCGTATTATTTAAAACATTTTTTGGATATCGAGAAAATGAATGCGGCTGCAAAACTATTATTTGAATACGAAGATTTTAAATGTTTCTCAAGAAGTAATACGGATGTGAAAACATATAATTGCACTATTATGAAAGCGTTATGGGAGAGGGTAGGTGATGAATTAGTTTTTACAATTAAAGCTAATCGTTTTTTAAGAAATATGGTAAGAGCAATTGTTGGAACAATGATAAATATTGGTACAGGAAAGATGGAAGTTGAAGAATTGCATACTGTTATTAAATCTAAAAATAGGTCCAAGGCAGGAGCTTCAGTTCCAGGCTATGCTTTATATTTGTCTAAGATTGAATATCCAAATAATTTAAGTGAAAACTAATAATGGCTAAAAAAGGAGAAGGTGTTTTTGATATAAGTCTTTTTAAACGATTATTTAAGTTTATTAAGCCTTATCAATTTGTGTTTTATGTTACATTTTTTGCTGTTATAGGATTATCAGTTTTTGGAGCAGCAAGACCATATGTATTACAACAAGCAATTGATAATAATATCGAGAAACAGCTTACAGAAGGATTTCTGTTATATATTGTTATAATACTTAGCTTGTTAGTGTTGGAAGTTGTTTGTAACCTCTTATTTATTTATTATGCAACTTGGCTAGGACAATCTGTAGTTAGAGATATAAGAGTAAAGTTATTTAAACACATCCTTGGTTTTAAAATGAAATATTACGATAATTCTTCAATAGGAGTTTTAATTACTAGAGCTGTGTCTGATATGGAGCGAATTGGAGATATTTTTAGTCAAGGACTTTTTATGATATTTAGTGATTTACTTAAAATGGCAGTAGTAGGTGTCGTTATGTTTTATATGAATTGGCGTTTGAGTATTATAGTATTTTGCACATTGCCTATTGTGATTATTGCTACCAAAATTTTTCAAAGATTTATGAAAAAAGCCTTTGAAGAAGTACGTACAGAAGTGTCTAATTTAAATTCGTTTGTGCAGGAGCGCGTTACAGGAATGAAAATTCTTCAATTATTTACAAGAGAAAGTATAGAATCTAAAAATTTTAAAGCCATTAATGAGCGTCACAAAAAAGGTTGGCTAAAAACAGTTTGGTATAATTCAATATTTTTCCCAATTGCAGAATTATTATCCTCAATTGCATTAGGGTTAGTAGTATGGTATGGGGGAGCAGATATTATTAAAGGAACATCCATAACTACATTAGGTAATCTTACTGCTTTTGTAATGTTTATACCAATGATTTTTAGACCACTGAATCAAATCGCGAATAAATTTAATACTTTAATAATGGGTATGGTAGCTGCTGATCGTGTTTTTAAAATTTTAGATACTTCGGCAAATATAGAAGATACAGGGAAAGCTACCGCAGGTCATTTTAAAGGAGATATTGTATTTAAAAATGTGAAGTTCTCGTATGTTGAAAATGAAGAGGTTTTAAAAGGAATTTCTTTTAATGTAAAAGCAGGATCTACAATTGCAATTGTAGGCTCTACAGGGGCGGGAAAATCTACAGTTATTAATTTATTAAATCGTTTTTATGATATTAATTCTGGCGATATTTTAATAGATAATACTAATATTAATACCGTTACATTAAGTTCGTTACGTCAACAAATAGCAGTTGTTTTACAAGATGTATTTTTATTTGCAGACACTATATTAAATAATATTACCCTTAATAATCCGGAGATTCATGAAAATCAGGTTATAGAAGCAGCCAAGCAGATAGGCATTCATGATTTTATTATGAGCTTGCCAAATGGGTATCATTATAACGTAAAAGAAAGAGGAGTAATGTTATCGTCAGGACAACGACAATTAATTTCTTTTTTAAGAGCATATGTTACCAATCCGAGCATATTAATTTTAGATGAAGCAACTTCTTCTGTCGATTCTTATTCAGAACAACTGATACAAGATGCAACAGATAAAATTACAGAAAATCGTACGTCTATTGTAATAGCACATCGTTTAGCTACGATTAAAAAAGCAGATAATATTATTGTTATGGATGCCGGTAAAATAGTAGAGCAAGGTACTCACGATGAGCTTTTAAATGTTGATAACGGTTATTATAAAAACTTATATGAAGTGCAATTTATGAAAGAAGAGGTGGCTTAATTAGTTTTTGGTGTTTGTGGTATTAGTGTATTGGAAGTATTAGATATCGTTTCAGCATTATTCATAACTTCTTGAATATATTCAGGCAATGGGCCTCCTAGTTGTATATAAATTCCTAAAATAATGCCTAATACAATACTTATAATTAAATATACTGCTGTTCCAATTATTATAAATAAAAACGTTTTCCAGATTAAAGTAATCCATTTTAAATCAAATAATTTTTTTAAAACGTAACTATTATATGATAACATTGTGGGAATAGTTAATAAACTAACCCAAATTAACGAGTTATCTATAATGTTTTTTAGTAAAAACAATGCTATGGTAACTAAAAACCCTAAAATAGTCGTAACAGAATACGTGTAGAGATAAATAACAGTATGCTCTACAAAATTGTATTTTCTATAATTTATAAACACAATATACGAGATTAATGCCATCACAGGAATTGTAATAAAAATGATTATTGATGAATAATCTCCAGCAAAAGACATTGAACTTCTTACCTGTTCAATTATTGAATTGGCATTTGTGTTTTGAGTAGACTGGATATTAGGATTATTAATAAAATCATTAAAAAAAGTATTTATAATAAAAAACTGTATTGCAGAAAAAGCAAGCGATATTGCGATAAAGCTTATAGGGTTTACATATTTTTTTCGAGTACCATTTATATAACCATCGATTACGGCTTTTGGCTTGGTAAAAAGATGAATAAAAGTCCTTAAGGGTTTATTTTCTATATTAAAAAACTCTTCTCCAGCCTGTTCTACTAAACCTTTAAATGTTAATCTATTTTTAATAACTCTAGCACCGCAATGGAGACAGTAATTCGTGGCGTAAATAGATAATGGAGTATTACAATTTTTACAATTCATTAAACTAAATTCTCATTTATTTGCGAAATTAATTCTTCTGTGTTTTTATACATTATAAATTCTCCATTTTTAATATAAGATAATTGGCCAGTTTCTTCAGAAACTACTAAGGCTAGAGCATCTGTTTTTTCAGTAATACCTATAGCTGCTCTATGACGTAACCCAAAACGCTCGGGAATATTTTTTTCATTATTTACAGGAAGTATTACTCGTGTAGCTTTTACAATATTGTTAGCAATAATTACTGCTCCGTCGTGTAAAGGGCTATTTTTAAAAAAAATACTTTCAAGTATGGGTTGTGTAACACTAATGTTCATTTGGTCACCTGTATTCACTAAGAAATCGAGATTGTTGTTGCGTTCTATAACAATTAAAGCTCCAGTTTTAGAACTCCCCATTTTTATGCAAGCAGAAATAACATCTTCAATATTGGTAGTATTATTAGTTTCAGTTTTTAGGAAATTAATCCGTTTTAAAAAATTACTTTTTTTGCCAAAATTGGTTGAACCTACCATTAATAAAAATTTCCGGATCTCTTGTTGAAATACAACAATTAAAGCGATAAGTCCGACACTCATAAAACCTCCTAAAATTTTACTGAGTAGCTTCATCTGTAGTGCTTCAGTAAGTAAAAATATAAGGTAAATAATAACAATGCCAATAAAAATATTGATAGCTACTGTGCCCTTAACAAGCTTGTATATATAATAAAGTAAAAACGCTACTAATATAACATCAATGATATCTATTAATGTAAACTTTAGTATTTCGTTTAAAAATTCTTTCAAGCTAAAGAAGGTTTTATAAATTTCAATAAATATAGCTAAATATAGATAAATTCATAATTAAGATATAAGTTAATGTAATTGACTGGTAAGAGCTATACATTCCATAGCTTCTTTTACATCATGAACTCTTAATATTGAAGCTCCTTTTAGTAAAGCAATAGTGTTTAAACTACTTGTGCCATTAAGTGCTTCTTGAGGAGAATTCTTTAATAATTTATAGATCATCGATTTTCTAGATATTCCAATTAATAAAGGTAAATCTATAAGTTTTAAAAGTTCTAACTGATTTAGTAGTTTATAATTTTGCTCTAAAGTTTTTGAAAACCCAAACCCAGGATCAATAATAATATCATTTACTTGATGTGATCGTGCTTCATTAATTTTTTTAGAAAAATAATAGATAATTTCTTTTATCATATCTTCATAATGTATGTTCTGTTCCATATTTTGGGGGGTCCCAATCATATGCATTACTATATAAGGCACGCTAAGTTTCCCTATAGTTGACATCATTTCATTATCTAATTGTCCAGCAGAAATATCATTAATTAATGCAGCTCCATGGGCTATACATTGTTTAGCAATACTGCTTCTAAAAGTATCTATAGATAATAAACTACTTGGAAAATGCTTTAATAAGAGGTCTATTATAGGTAATATGCGTTGTAGTTCTTCAGCTTCACTAATATGTGTTGCTCCTGGTCGAGAGCTGTATGCACCAACATCTATGAAAGTAGCACCTTCAGACAGCATTTTTTCTGTTTGTAACAAAATAGATTTCTCATCATTAAACTTATTTCCGTCATAAAAAGAATCTGGAGTTATATTTAGGATTCCCATTACTTTTGGTGATGATAAATCGATGAGTTGCCCTTTGCAATTTATAGTCATTTATAACACTTTAGAAGTCTATAATTTATAGTTTTAAAACTTTAAACCATAAACTTTGAACATTTAAAAATTTTAAGCGAAATTTACGCAAAATTCGATTTACTTTATGCAAAATACATCAAAACAATACGATGAAGTAATCTCTGTTTGTAGAGACTTGTTTAAGAACAAAATGCAGGATTATGGTAGTGCGTGGAGAATTCTTAGATTACCATCGTTAACAGATCAGATTTTTATTAAAGCACAACGTATTCGCAGTTTGCAGCAAAATGATGTGAGAAAAGTAGATGAAGGTGAAGTGAGTGAATTTATAGGTATTATTAATTACTGCATTATGGCATTAATACAAATAGATAAAGGGGTTGTAGAACAACCTGATTTATCTGTTACAGAAGCCACAAAATTATATGATGAAAAAATAACTATTACAAAGCAGTTAATGTTAGATAAAAATCACGATTATGGAGAAGCTTGGCGTGATATGCGAGTAAGCTCTTTAACAGATTTAATTTTACAAAAACTACTTCGTGTAAAACAAATTGAAGATAACTCTGGAAAAACTATTGTTAGCGAAGGGATTGATGCTAATTATCAAGATATGATTAACTATGCTGTGTTTTCCCTAATTCATTTAAAAGATAACTAAAATATATATGAAACTATTAGTTGCAATTTCAAGAATACTTGTCGGAGGTTTATTTATTTTTTCAGGATTAATAAAATTAAATGATCCAATTGGGTTTTCGTTTAAGCTAGAAGAATATTTTGGAGCTACCGTTTTTGACATTCCATTTCTTGTTCCTTATGTGCTTATCATAGCTATTTTTGTGGTTGTTTTTGAAGTGATCTTAGGTGTTTTTTTATTAATAGGATATAAACCTAAATTTACGGTTTGGAGTTTATTAGGGATGATTGTGTTTTTTACTTTTTTAACTTTTTATTCTGCATATTATAATAAAGTTACAGATTGTGGTTGTTTTGGTGATGCTATAAAATTAACTCCTTGGGAGTCCTTTACTAAAGATATTATCTTATTAGTATTTATAGTAGTTCTTTTTGTTGGAGTGAAGCATATTAAACCAATACTAGGTAAACTGGGGCTAACTATAGTATCGTTACTTAGTTTTATTTTTTGCTTTGGGATTGTATATCACGTCCTATTACATTTACCAATAAAAGATTTTAGACCTTATAAAATAGGAGCAAATATTTATGAAAATATGATTGTTCCTGACGATGCCCCAAAACCTATTTTTGAATATACTTGGGTGTTTAAAGTTAATGGAGAAGAACAGACCATAGTTAATAATGGAGCATACCCTAATATTGAAGGAGGAGAGTATGTTAGCTCTACTTCTAAAGAAATAGATCCAGGTTACGAACCGCCAATTCATGATTTCTCAATGGAACGTGACGGAGAAGATTTTACTTTAGAACTATTAAACGAAGAAAAGCTTATTGTTTTTATATCCTATAACCTTAATAAAGCTGAAAGCCCTGGATTGGCAGAATTGCAAAATGTTAAAAATGAAGCAATTAATAAAGGTTATAAGGTAATCGGTTTAACAGCTACTGGACCTGAAGAACAAGAAGCATTTTCTAAACGTAATGGTTTTGATTTTGACTTTTATTTTTGTGATGAAACTGCCTTAAAAACAATAGTACGTTCAAATCCAGCAGTATTAAAATTACATAAAGGGACAGTTATTCAAAAGTTACATTGGAATGATATTGAAGATTTAAAACTAGATTAATTTGTTTAATTATCTTCTAAATAAAATATTTTATGCCGCTCTTACTTTATTTGGAGTAGTAACCGTAATCTTCTTTTTATTTAATGTACTTCCTGGAGACCCTGCACAAATGATGTTAGGACAGAATGAAGATAGTCAACAACTAGAAATTGTCAAGCAAAAATATGGTTTTGATAAACCTATTGGTATACAATATGTTTATTATTTAAACGATTTATCTCCAATTTCATTTCATTCAAAACTAAAAACAAACTATACTTATTTAGATAAAAATAAATATACAGCTAGCAAGTTGTTTTCAATTGGAAATACTACTGTAGTTTTAAAATTTCCATACTTACGTGAATCATTTACTAAGCAAGGCAAAAAAGTCTCGCAAGTTTTAAAAGAAACACTTCCAAATACATTTGTATTAGCAGTGTCTGCCATTGTAATCGCAATGATATTAGGATTATTTTTAGGAGTGATCTCGGCACGATTTAAAGACACATGGATTGATAAAACAATTCAAATATTAAGTACGTTGGGTATGAGTGTACCTTCATTTTTTAGCGCCATTTTATTTGCTTGGCTTTTTGGATATGTACTACATAAGTATACCAATCTGGAAATGACGGGGAGTTTATACGAGCTTGATGATTTTGGAGAGAAAACTTATATTAAGTGGAAAAACTTAATTTTGCCAGCAATTGTTTTAGGGATTCGACCTTTAGCAGTAGTTATTCAGTTAATGAGAAATTCACTTTTAGAGGTTTTTAACCAAGATTATATTCGTACTGCAAGAGCTAAAGGACTGAGTGAATTTAAAGTGATACAAAAACACGCTATAAAAAATGCATTAAACCCTGTGGTAACAGCCATTTCTGGTTGGTTTGCTTCAATGCTAGCAGGAGCTGTATTCGTGGAGTATATTTTTGGATGGAACGGCTTAGGAAAAGAAATTGTAAATGCATTAAATACATTAGATCTCCCGGTAATTATGGGATCTGTATTAATAATTGCTCTATTATTTATAGTAATAAATATTTTTGTAGATATTATTTATGCGTGGTTAGACCCTAAAATAAAACTAAATTAAAAGATAAAATTAAAGGATAGAATGAGAACACAAATAGTAGCAGGGAACTGGAAAATGAATAATGATCTATCACAATCAGAATTGCTAATATCTGCTTTAAAGCAACAAATACAAACCTCAAATGCTGAGGTGATGATTGCTCCAACATTTACGAATTTATACAGTGCGTTTAAATCATTAAAAGCGAGTAATATAGAGGTTATTGCACAGAATATGCATTTTGCAGAACATGGCGCTTATACAGGTGAGATTAGCGCAAAAATGTTAAAGAGTGTAGGAGTAGAAGTTGTGATTTTAGGACATAGCGAACGTCGTGCTTATTTTAATGAAACAGATGAGGTGCTTTCAAAAAAAGTAAATGCAGCTTTAGAGCATGAATTAGAAATTATATTTTGTTTTGGAGAAGAATTAGAAGATCGTAAAACAGAAAATCATTTTCTAGTTGTTGAATGCCAAATAAAAAAAGCGTTGTTTCATTTGCCAGAGAGCGCTTGGAAGCATATAGTTTTGGCTTATGAGCCAGTTTGGGCGATTGGCACGGGAGAAACAGCATCTCCAGATCAAGCACAAGAAATGCACCAATTTATCCGTAAGACGGTTAAAGATCATTATAGCGAAAGCACTGCAGAGAATGTATCTATTCTTTATGGAGGTAGTGTAAAACCTAATAATGCCAAAGAAATTTTTTCTAAACCAGATGTAGATGGTGGTCTTATTGGGGGAGCAGCATTAAATGCAGAAGATTTTTTTGCTATTGTAAATGCATTTTAATTAATAAAGATGTCAAACACCATATATATAGGATATTATTTTAAAGTTAAACCTTTAGAAATAGGAGTAGAAATACTGATTGCAGAGTTGGGTTATGCAGGTTTTGAAAGTTTTGTAGAAACCACAGAAGGAGTTACAGCTTATATTCAAAAAAGAGAATGGAATGCCAACATATTAGACGAAGTACAAATATTAAACTCAGGAGAGTTTCAAATTACGTATACTTACGAAGAGATAGAGCAAACAAATTGGAATGAAGAATGGGAGAAAAATTTTAGCCCTATAATTGTAGATAATATTTGTGCAGTAAGAGCTCCATTTCACGAACCTTTTAATACAACTTATGATATTGTTATAGAACCCAAAATGAGTTTCGGAACCGGCCATCATGAAACTACGTATATGATGATTCAACACATTTTAAAAAATGATATGACAGATAAATCGGTGTTAGATATGGGGTGTGGTACAGGTGTTTTAGCTATTTTAACAGAAATGAAAGGCGCAAAACCTATTGATGCTATTGATATTGATAATTGGTGTTATTTAAATAGCTTAGAAAATGTAGAGCGTAATAATCGAGAACATATTTCTGTTTACGAAGGTGATGCAAGTTTGTTGGCAGAAAAATCTTATGATGTAATTATAGCTAATATTAATAGAAATATTTTATTACAAGACTTGAAAATTTATGCAAGTTGCTTAAATCCTAAGGGGGTGTTGTTTTTGAGTGGATTTTATACAACAGATGTTCCTGTCATAGAAAAAGAATGCCATGCACATATGTTAAAACTTGAAGAAAAATTAGAAAGAAATAATTGGGTATCGCTAAAATTTTTAAATTAGTACAAACTTTTGATTATGAGTACAAAGGAAAAATACCTTGAAGAAGTTTCGATACAAGAAGAAGTACAGAAAAATAATGAGATTGTACTTTATAACGATGATGTAAATACATTTGATCATGTTATAGATACACTTATGTATGCTTGTAACCATACTCCTGAGCAAGCAGAACAATGTTCTATTATTGTTCACCATAAAGGAAAATGCACCGTAAAAACTGGTGTTTATGATGAGTTAGAACCTCAATGTACAATGCTTTTAGATGCTGGACTTAGTGCAGAAATAGTTTAATTAATTTTTTAACGAAACAATACTTATACTTTTAAGAGCCTCTAAATATTCTATAACATATTCTAAAGGTATTGGCCCAAACTCCATAGATAATATATTTCTAATATCTTCTACACTATTTTTGTTATTTACAAGATTTAAAGTTTCATAAGCATATTCAGAACCAGAACCTTTTATTCCAGAATAATTATAAATTTTAGGTGTATTTTCATTGTTATAATGATCAGTAAAATAATCGTACCCAAATACAGACATAGGTCCTTTAATAGCTTTATTTCTTTTAAAAACTAATTTTGCTTTGGGGTGATTTGACTTTAGTTTTACACCTTTTCCAATAGTTGATTTTAAATTCTCTAAAAACTGAATGTAATCATTTTCAATAACACTATTTATTTTAGCATAAGGTTTTATAGATTCAAAAACACCTAGCTCATAGTTCCAGAAATAGAACTTTAAATTTTCCTGCTCTTCTGTAGATAATAGTTTGGAGTACTCTAACATTTTAGAAACCCTATTTAATGTTTTTTGTTTTAATGAGCTAATTAAAGAAGGCACATCATTTGTATCTAAATTTGCTATAAAATAAGCGCTACTTGCTCCAATAAAACCAGCACGTTTTAATTTAGTAGGGTCTATGTTGGCTGGAACGTCGTAATTAGTGTGAATATATCTATCTGGCCAATCATGAAGGTAAATTGAAGGAATTTTAAACGAGCCTTCAGTAAATACCTGAAAATCGCTACCCATGCTAAATTTACCTAAAACAGCTTGTAATGCTTCTTTGCCACCTTCTTTAGAAACTATAGGGTATTCAACAGTTTTTCCACTAGCATACTCATAAGAAGCAGTATTTACAAATGCCCCAAAAGTTTCTCCAATATCATCTATAAAATTAGGTAAGCTTTGTGGAGAACGAGACACATGAAATATAGATTTTGTATCTGGGTTACCACCAACCATATCCATATGGATATTAAATTTTGTTTTCTCAGCATACTCAGGTTTATAACTTAATAAACTTGTAGTACCTTCAATTTCGGGCGACCATAAAAAACGTATACTGCGCTTTGGACGTTCGATCTTACCATTCAGTATTAACTTATTTAAAGTTCTGGCAACTTCTAAAATTGCAACACAGCCACTAGCGTTATCGTTGGCTCCAGGACGAGGGTGATCTAGATGGCAAGTGAATAAGATCTCTTCATTTTTTAGTTGAGGATGACTACCTTTTATTACTGCAGTAAGTAGGTCATAACTCCCAGCATGCTGGCTGGCAATAACTTTAGCATCCAAAACAATTTTTTCGCCACGCTTTAAACGTTCTTGAAAACGCCGAGCTTGTTTTAACGATACCATAAAAGCAAACATATCTACATCAGAAAATGTTTCTAAGTGCCCCCAGCGAATTAAATTCTCGTTTTCTTTAAACCAAGCAGTTACTTGATTTTGAGCATAACTTACAATACCAATAGCGCCATATTTTTTAACTGCTAGGGGAACAATACTTCCGGGTTGCGACGCTGTTAATACAATTTTTCCTTTAATATTTTTATTAGCATAATCTGTATCAGAAGTACCAGTGCTAACATCAACTAATTCAGCGGTTACATCTGCACTTTTGCTATCTTGTGCAAGAACAAGCGGGATAGATTCCCAATCGGCAATTTTATTTTTTTGTATCCAAGTGTTATTTTTATTTTCTACCTCCCATAATTCTGCAAACTCAACATTCCAAGCTGGTCGTGATTTTTGAGTGCCGTACATTGCTTTTCCATCTGCAGGAATTTTAATTAATTCTGACTCTAAACCATAAGATTTTAATTGTTCAGAAATAAAAGAAATAGCTTTGTTGTAATCTTCTGATCCTCTCATACGATGTAATCGAGAAATAAACTCTAAGTTACGTTTAGCATTTTCTCCAGATAACTCCTGATCAAGGTGTTTTATTAATTTATCTTGCTCAAATGGAATATTTTGAGCATTAATACTAAAAGAGTTAAAGATGAATAGAAATAAGAAAGAAACAATAAATTTCATATTAGATGATTATATTAATGAAGTGTTTAAGGTAGCTTGCCAAAAATACTTTAAAGTATAGAAACTCCTTTAATTTTATGATTTGTAGATATATTACTTTTTACGATACTCTTTGTTAAGTAAATTTAATATTTCTGTATTTTCCTTATGGATCAAATCTAGTTTGTTGTTTAAAGCATTATACTCTTCGCTGAAAAAGGTTTTTAGTATTTTAAACTTATCTTTTTCGATTTCGTAAATTGCTTTTTCTTCATTTACAATAGATTTTTGATCTGCATTAACGTATTTGCTTCCTTCTCCAGTTAAAATCCAATGCGCACTATATTTTGGATATTTTAAAATTATTGTAGCAACAACTTCTGCACTAGGAATACTATTTCTTTTTTGAAGAACATTTAAGTATCCGCTTGTCTTTCCTATGCTTAATTCAAATGCCCTTTGGCTTCTAGGAAAAAGTTCTTGTTGCATTTCTACAATCCTTTTGATAATTGTATTCATAAAATATATTGTAAATGACAGATAATTCTCAAAATAGTTGTGAATATATTTTGATTTATAAAATATTGTATGTAATATTACATACACATACTAAGCAATAAATATAACACAAATACGTCACAAACTAAATGATATTTATGTATGATTACCCCATTAGAAAAGAAAAAATTAAAAAATTTCCTTAAAAGCAATTATGCACAGGATGTTTTAAAAGTGCTTAAAAAAAGAAATGTCACGAATAGGAAAGGAAATCCTTACAGCGAATCTATGATAAGAAATGTGCTTTCAGGTCAAGAAAATCAAGACATTGAAGATGCTATTTTTGAAGTTTATTCTAATAGAAAAGAGCAATATCAAAAAAAACAAGAAGAGAAAAAAAGAACATTATATCAATGAGAATTATACGAAATTTAAATATGCACCTTCATAAGATTGGTAAGCGTTTTCATAAACTTTTATTAATCACTTTAATCATTTTTACTGTATTTGTTTTGACTTTAAGTATCATATACATACATAACAAAGCATAAAAAATAAGTTTTCATTAATGAAATTTGACAGTATTACAAGTTATAAGTGTGTTAAACCAGAAGCTTTTTCGAAATTAGTTACGATTAAAAAAGTATTGCATAGTTATGATATAAAGCTAATAATTTGTAAATCTTCAAGAACAATAATTTGGTCACAAAATGATCAAATAAATACATTTAATAACCTGCCTGGTATTTTTTATAATTTATTAAAAGAAGTTCTGGAAAATGACGAACAAGCACAAGTAGCATTTAAAGTTTTTTTTCCTGATATATCAGAAGAGCGCAGAAAAGTTGAGTTTTATGTTTGTCATATGTGGAGTAAGGATAGTCTCTTAAACTATTAACTGAAAAATGTTACTTAATTACATCCTGTAAGATTGCACTTTTTATTTATTAGCCTAAAAGAATTATACTACGAATTTTCTTTTGACTCATTTTCTTTTGTTAAATTAGTTCCAAACCAAAGTAGTAAATCATACACTAACACATTAGTGATTATAAAAACACTTATAATAAAATATATAGAATAAACTAATTCTCTTTAAAATAAGAAGTATTTAAAATAAATAATGACAGGGACATCATTAATAATTAACATCTTAATCGCCTACGGAGCTTGTCAAGCATTTTTTATAGCTTTTATTTTATTAAAATCAGAAAGCACATTATTTAAAAAACTATTTGCCTCCTTGTTAATCATTGAAGGAATAACACTTTTTGAAAGGCTTTTGGTCGAAACAGAATTAATATCCACTATTCCACATATATTGGGAGTGAGTCACCCCATTAGTTTTTTAAAACCACCATTAATGCTATTCATGGCATTAGCAATAACAATTAAATCTTTTAAATTATCTAAAAAATACTATTGGCATTTTACCGTTTTTGGAATCATGTTGTTTTTGAATTTTCCTTTTTATTTTTTGAGTGGGAATGAAAAATTAGAAACAATAAAGGTTTTTATGGAAGAGATTCCCTCTTATAAAAGTTTTGAGTTTTATTTTACTTTGAGTTTTTTCGTTTATATAGGTATTTATATTTTTTTAAGTATCAAGAAATTAAAACAATTCAAGAATCAAATTACCAATAATGCTTTGGTGAATTGGTACTACACAGTGTTAATTAGTTATGTAGTGTTTTTAGTATTACACCTTATCTATTTTGCTATTCAACCTTTAGGAGAATATAGTTTTGCCTTGATCAATCAAATTAGTATGCTGGCAATGACTTTTATTGTTCAATCTATAGCTTATAAAATTATTGATAAATCAACTATTTTTAGCAGTAAACCACCTAAGATGATCGATTTACAGGAAAGAGAAAATGCTGAAAATATAATTATAAACAAGTTAGAGATAGATAAAATTTACTTGAACAACGATTTAAGTCTCGCCATATTTTCTGAATCAATTTCATATCCTTCAGCTTATGTTTCAGAAATTATAAATCAGAAGTTTAATTGTTCTTTTAAAAAACTGATCAATTTATATAGATTAAAAGAAGCTAAAAATAACATTCAAAAAAATAAGAGTAGTAAAATAAAATTAATTGATATTGCTTTTGAATCGGGTTTTAATAACAAGGTTTCCTTTTATAGAGCATTTAAGGATTTTGAAGGAATTTCACCATCTGCATATCTAGAAAAGATAAAAAAAGAACAAAAATTAAAAAAATAAGGTTACAAAACAGATATGTAACCAAAACTAAAAATAATTTATTTAATTATGTGTCAAGAACAAAAAACGAATAAATTATGAAATACAAGGGTTCGGTAATTATCCATAAACCAAGAGAGGTTGTTACAACTTTATTTATTGATCCTAATAACAACAAAGAATACCAAGATGGTTTTGTGAAAAAAGAATTGATAAGTGGTAACTTAGGGCATAATGGAGCAAAATCAAAAATGTACTATTCAGACGGTAAACGAGATATGGTATTAACTGAAACCATTATTAAAAATGATTTGCCCGGCTCTTTTGAAGCTTTTTACCACCATAAACATATGGATAATACAATGAAGTGTACTTTTATTGAAATTAACTCACAAAAAACTGAATATAAATACGAATACGAGTACACTAGAATTAATTGGTTTCTACCTAAATTATTAGCTATTTTATTTCCAAGTATTTATAGGAAACAAGGTGATAAATGGATGCAACAGTTTAAAGAATTTGTCGAAAAACAATAAATTATGTGGGCAGAAAAATTAAAAATATATGATCAGCTTATTGCTAAATGTAATCGATTTGAAAGAAAAGGAAAAACAATGCCTTATACTTCTGCAAATGGGCATATGTTTTCACTTTTTAATAAAGCTGGAGAAATAGGAATTCGATTTTCTAAAGAAGTACAGAAAAAATATATTGAAGAGTTTGAAACTACTATATACAAATCTTATAACTCTACTATGCATGGTTATGTGTTAATACCGGAAAGTATGTGGGATGATTTAGATAAATTGTCGGAATATTTGAATGAGAGTTATGATTATGTAATGAGCTTACCTTCAAAATAAATTGTTCACAACGAAATCATAGCAAATTAGCGTTGAATTATAGCTATTGTTGTGTACTGTTTTTTATTCATTCCATTATCCTTTTCCAATAAATTTAGTTTGTAAATAAAACTCTCCGATTATCCAAATCCCGATAAAAATCAAGGTAATCAATAGCGTTTTATTCAGTCGATTCATATTTTTTTCAATCAGATATTTTGATTGGAATAATATTAGTCCGATTAGAGTCAGAGAAATGAAAAGTCGGATTGAGCTAAATTGCTCTTTAGTCAAATCGTAATAACTATGCATGTTTCCCCAAACTCCGTTTCGGTCAAATATTGTTGAATAATAAATCCACCCATAAAATCCAGCAAAAAGTCCGAATGAAGGAATGATCAGAATTGATGCAATCCAATGATAAGGTTTCAGTTTGCTGTTTTCTTCGATTTTCATTTAGTTTCGAGATTTTTTCAAATGCTACACAACGTGGGAATATATATATCTAAATATATAATAATTCTTACAAACTAAGAAGGTTTTAATAAGATCAAAACTACCTTAAATTAAGAAAAAAAGTTATAACGATATAATATTACTAAATATTATAAATAAAAAAATCCGCAACAACTTAAATTTAGTAGTTATGCGGATTTTATTTGTGACCTCGGCAGGATTCAAACCTGCAACCTCTTGAGCCGTAATCAAGTGCACTATTCAGTTATGCTACGAGGCCAATTTTGTGGGTGCAAATATATTTTATTTTAGCGCAATGACAAAATAAACCCATAAAATTAATTAATTTTCGAGAATGAAATAAATTATGATAATTGTTAACGACAATTAAAATAGACTTTGTCTAAAAATACCTAACCAATAAAAACAAATAAATGCAAGAGTTAGAACAATATATAAGGGATATACAAGATTTTCCCAAACAAGGAATACTATTTAAAGATATAACCCCTTTATTACAGAATCAAGAAGGGATGAATCTATATTTAGAAACGCTATACAACTTAATAAAGGATGAAAAAATTGATAAAGTTATAGGAATTGAATCTAGAGGATTCTTTTTCGGAACATTATTGGCGCAAAAAATAAATGCAGGCTTTATTCCTGTTCGTAAACCTGGAAAATTACCATATAAAACACTTTCTCAAACGTATAGTTTAGAGTATGGGGAAGATGCTTTAGAGATACATATGGATGCTATACAAAAAGGAGAACGTATTTTAATTCATGATGATGTGTTGGCTACTGGTGGTACAGCAGAAGCTGTTTGTAAATTAGTAGAGAGGTTAGGGGGTAAGATAGTGCAATGTAACTTTATAATGGAACTTGGTTTTTTAAATGGAAAAGATAAATTAAAAAACTATAAAATTACTTCAGCCTTAAGCTATTAATCTAAAGCACGTTTGGTAACGTATAATCTCCAACCAAAAATGGCGAGTTGTAATCTTGTAGCTTTACTTAAATCCAGATTTTGTTTGGTATAACTTGGTAAAACTATTTTATTAATCTTAGCTAAAGTTTTAAAAAAGATACGGTGCATATACAAAAATAGTAAAACTTAATTTGGAATTCGGTTTTACTATTTTTGAGCGTAAGGTTTTATAATGTAGAGAAAATAATGTCTATTAAAAATTTTATAAGTGTAATCATAATGGTTTTATTTTAGTGATTGATTTAAACTAATTTTTTAATTATGGCGGCAATATATGTTGCTGTAAAGTATACTGCCAAACACTTTTTAATAAAATAATAAATTTGAATTTATTTTTATAAGTAAAATAATGGATTTCGTTTTATAAACAAATATGTTGTCTGCAAAAAAGTTTTAATTTGTTACTATTAATGTGATTTATGGTTTTAAACTGCAACATTTATAGAGGGTTTTTTATAACTTTTTTTAAACTCTAGGGGTGTTTTGTTGTTTTTTAAGCCTTATTTTGGGATTCCGTTATTTTGATATTATTTAAAGATTGATTTATAATATAAAAAACCTGCTTTTAAAGCAGGTTCTTCTTTACTATTTTTAAGGGTTAATATTATTAATTTTTGGTTTTTGCAAAAACAGAACCTCCTTTTTTACCAAATAAAATTGTTGGTATAGTATTATTGTTTTTCCAGGTCGAACTTGCTTTAGAACCTTTATTATCGTCTATAGCAATTTTTATGCTAGTTAATTCTCCTTGGTTATTGCGTTTCATTTTTGAGAATTTAACATCTATATTTTGTTCTTTTAATTGTAAACGATAGGTATTTAAGGTTTCATTTGTGGTATTTTCATTAATGCTATATACTGTTTTACCTGTATCATCATTATTAAAAGTAACCGTGTCAGACTTTAATATGTACTTGTTGTTTCCTTTGTCTTTAGATTTAATAACTACAACTCCATTTTCCCCTTTACTTCCGTATGCTTCTGTAGCTGCAACCCCTTTTAATACGTTAAGAGATTTAATATTATTAGTGTTTATGGAGTCGAAAGAAACTTTTTTTCCATCTAAAATAATTAAAGGATCTTTAAAACCATTGCTACTACTGGTTACATGAATAGTTTTAACTTTTTTGTTATTACCATTTTCATTAACGAAATGATTATCTTTTTGTGTTGTAATTACAACAACTCCATCCTTAGCTTCCTTACCATATGTTTTTATAGCGGTATCTTCTTTTATAACACTAACAGATTTAATATGATTTGAATTTAAACTTTTAACTTCATTTTCAGATTTTACTTCCCCATCAATAACAAACAATGGTGTTTTTCCATTATTTAATTGTAAATTATTTACACTACCTCTGACTACGATTTTGTGATTTTTTTTATCACCATCTTCTATTATGTGTAGAGTGTCAACATGGATTTTATGTTTAGCCTGTTTCTTAACATTAGTGTTATAAGTGAATTTGTTTACATGAGATTGAATTGTACCAACTCCAAAACCACCATCATCTTTTAACTTAAAATAAAAAGATTTAATAGGTTCGCTCCCATTAATGTTGTAGTTTGCTGAACCATCCTTGGCTTTAAAATCAACATTAATAGCTGTTATCTCGTTTTTGTTATTGCGTTCTAGCTGAGAAATATTAAATGTAATACCTTCTTTTAAAAGCTTATCTTTTATATTGTCTAACTCTTTGTCAGTAGTATTTTTTGTGAAAATAATCTCAATAGCTTCTTTTTTAAATGTATTTAACTCCTTTTGGTTTTGAGAAGCGACATCTATTTTATTAACAGTTTTAGGAGTAGTTTCAACTAAAACTTCTTTAGTATTTACACTCATTAAAAATGCTGTTAATAAAGGAAGTATAAATAAATACTTCCATTGTTTAATAGTTTTTGATCTTGATTTGTGTAACATAACAATTCGTTTTTTAATTAATGAATTATAAAAATTATTAGCTAGTGTAAGATTTTGATTGGCAATGCTGGTTTTTAGTAATAATCTTTGGTAATCTTTTTCACTATTTGATGTATTCTGAGCTTTATAATCTGCGATATATTCTAAATTCTGTTGTAGATCTTTTTTGTAAAACCAAGCAAAAGGGTTAAACCAAAATATAACACTAATAAATTGTGTAAATAAAATATCTATAGAATGAAATTCTCTTGCATGCACTTTTTCATGACTAATAATTAAATTTAATTCCTTACTATTAAATTGTTCAGGGTTGTATACAATCCATTTAAAGAAAGAAAACGGAGCTATATCATTTTTTATAATGATATAGGTATAAAACCCTTCTGTATTCTTTTGGTTTTTTAATAATAATACTATTAAAGATCCAAACTGGAGTATAAAGCGAATTAAAAAAAATGAAAACCCAATTATATATATAATAGGTATGAGGTTTTGCCATTCAAACTGTTTTACAGTTGAAGAATTAGGAATAAGACTTTCGGTTACAAAGTTTGCACTCTCTTGTATGCTTATAGGCTCATAATTAATATAAATAGGAATTACTATAAATGGAAATACTAGTGCGGTTATTAATCCAGCTAGTAAAAACCAACGATTGTATTCAAAAAAGGTTTCTTTTTTTAAAAACAATATATAACACAGATAAAATAGAGCTAAAACAGCACTAGCTTTAAATAAATATTCCATATTATTTCTTTTTTTCAATTAAATCTATAATCTCTTTCAACTCATCTATGCTAATTTTTTCTTCTTTAGCAAAAAATGAAACTACATTTTTGTATGAACTATTAAAATAATTATCAATAGCGTTATTAAAAAAACGTTTACGGTATGCTTCTTTTGTTACAATAGGAAAATATTGATGTGTTTTTCCATAAGCAGTATAACCTACATAACCTTTTTCTTCCAAATTTCTAACAATGGTAGATAAAGTATTGTAATGTGGCTTGTCACCTTTAATATCTGCAAGAACTTCTTTTACGAAAGCTTTTTCTAACTTCCATAATATGTGCATGATCTCTTCTTCTTTATTTGTTAATTTTTGCATTATATATAAGTTTTTTTATTAGAACGTATTTCTTTATTTATGGGAATTGCTGATGTTGAATCAAATGTATAACTATTTTTATAGTTATACAACTGTTTGGGTAGTTATTTTGGAAATATTTAACTATTTAAGAAGATTTTATAAATATAAACTTGAGATAACTAATACTATCGTATAAGATGTAAATTTCAAATCTTATAGTATCTTCGCAAAAAAAATTGATGAGCGTACTTTGGCTAATTTTAGGGTTTATAGCACTGGTGATAGGAGGCGAGTTTTTGGTGAGGTCCTCAGTGGCATTGTCCTTTAAATTAAATATCTCTAAACTAGTAATAGGGATGACAGTAGTGTCGTTTGCAACTTCAGTTCCAGAATTATTAGTAAGCTTAAGAGCTGCTTTAGAGGGTTCTCCAGCAATAGCAATTACAAATGTTGTAGGCTCTAATATCGCAAACATTGGTTTGGTATTGGGGATTACTGCTGTGGTTGGTGCTATAGGTGTTCAAAAATCCTTTTTTAAATTTGATTGGCCAGTTCTTGCGTTATTTTCATTAGCAACGTATTATTTTTTGTCAAACGATAATCAACTTACAGCAATTGAAGGCCTACTTTTGTTTGTTGCATTAATAGTATTTTTAATATTCTTGATAAGGAGATCTAAAAAAGATGCTAAAGTAGAAGCTGTAGATGATGGTTTAGCTGTGGTGTCTTATTTTAAAATAATTATTTGGCTTGCAATAGGAGCAGCAGCTTTGTATTATGGTTCTGGTTGGTTAGTAGATGGAGCTGTAGATCTAGCTGAGCAATTAGGAGTTAGTAAAGCTGTTATTGGAGCAACTGTAATTGCAATAGGTACAAGTGTACCAGAATTAGCAGCCTCTATAATTGCAGCGGCAAAACAAGAAAAAGCTATTTCTCTTGGGAATTTAATAGGATCTAATATATTTAATATGGGGTCAGTATTAGGTCTTACATCTATAATTAAAACTATCCCGGTTACAGATACATCAATTTTAACGCAAGATATTTTTTGGATGCTCGCTTTTACATTCATTGTGTTACCTCTTATATTACTTCCAAAGCGATTTCAAATTAGCCGTGTAAAAGGGTTTTTATTAGTTTTTGCATATGGCGTATTTGTATTTTTAAAATTCACCTAGTGTAATATAGGGTATTTTATGTATTTTTATTAATTATTTGTAATTTACCCCTAAAAAAATAGGGGTCATAATGTTTTATTGTTATTTTTGCAGCTTTAATCTATAAAAACTTATAAAAATGTCTGCATTAAGATTTCATGCTCTTAAAGAAACTTTTAATCGTAAGCCTGTTGTAGTAGAGGAAAACGAACGTCGTTCAGCAATTTTTGGCTCTAATGTGTTTAACGAAGCAACAATGCGTCAGTCGTTAACTAAAGATGCTTACAAAAGCGTAATGGATGCCATTGAAAATGGATCTAAAATTGATAGAGGAATTGCAGATCAGATTGCTGCAGCAATGAAAGATTGGGCACTTACTAAAGGTGTTACACATTATACGCACTGGTTTCAGCCATTAACAGGAGCAACTGCTGAGAAACATGATGCTTTTTTTGAAACTATAGGTAATGGACTAGCAGTAGAGAAATTTGGTGGCGGACAATTAGTGCAGCAAGAACCAGATGCATCTTCTTTTCCTAATGGAGGAATCAGAAATACATTTGAAGCTCGTGGTTATACAGCTTGGGATCCAACATCTCCAGCATTTATTTATGGTACAACTTTGTGTATTCCAACAGTTTTTGTTTCTTATACAGGAGAAGCATTAGATTATAAAACACCATTGCTAAGAGCGTTACAAGCAGTAGATCATGCTGCAGTGGCGGTTGCAAAATACTTTGATAAAAATATTAAAAAAGTGAATGCATCTTTGGGATGGGAACAAGAATATTTTTTGGTAGATAGTGCTTTGGCAACAT
Source organism: Flavobacteriaceae bacterium (assembly GCA_003443635.1). Lineage (NCBI taxonomy): Bacteria > Pseudomonadati > Bacteroidota > Flavobacteriia > Flavobacteriales > Flavobacteriaceae > Flavobacteriaceae bacterium. The sequence goes on from CP031964.1 coordinate 1,188,425, forward strand.
CTAGACCAGATATAACACTTACAGGACGTACGCTACTAGGGCATGCGCCAGCAAAAGGTCAACAATTAGACGATCATTATTTTGGAACAATTCCTAATCGTGCTATGGCTTATATGCGTGATTTAGAGACCGAATGTATGTTGTTGGGTATTCCTGTAAAAACAAGACACAATGAAGTAGCACCAAATCAATTTGAATTAGCTCCTATATATGATGAAGCTAATTTAGCAGTAGATCATAACTCCTTATTAATGGATGTCATGGAGAAAATTGCAGCACGTCATAATTTTAAAGTATTATTTCACGAAAAACCATTTGCTGGAATTAATGGTTCTGGAAAGCATAATAATTGGAGCTTAGGGACAGATACAGGAGTAAACTTATTAGGGCCTGGTAAAACACCTATGAGTAATCTTCAGTTTTTGACTTTCTTTATTAATACAATTAAAGCGGTGCATGATAACGAGGAACTGCTAAGAGCTGCAATAGCTACAGCGAGTAATGATCATCGTTTAGGAGCTAATGAGGCGCCGCCAGCAATTATTTCAGTTTTTATTGGTGAACAACTAACAAGAGTGCTTCAAGATTTAGAAAGTGTAACTAAAGGGAAATTATCTCCTGAAGAAAAAACAGACCTTAAATTAAATGTAGTTGGTAAGATACCAGAAATTTTATTGGATAATACAGATCGAAATCGTACATCGCCTTTTGCATTTACAGGGAATAAATTTGAATTTAGAGCAGTAGGGTCTACAGCTAACTGTGCTAACCCAATGACAGTATTAAATTCTATTATGGCAAAGCAGTTAATAGATTTTAAAACAGAAGTAGATGCACTTATAGATAAAAAGGATATGAAAAAAGATGATGCGATCTTTAATGTCTTAAGAGAATATATTAAAAAATCTAAAAGTATTTTATTTGAAGGTAATGGATATGGAGATGAATGGGAAGCAGAAGCTAAAAAGCGTGGTTTAAGTAATAATAGAACAACACCAGAAGCTTTAAAAGCAAGAGTGTCTAAAAAAACGATCGATTTATTTGAAAGTTTAGGGGTAATGAATAAAGTAGAGATTGAGGCACGTTATGAAATTCAAGTAGAAGAATATGCAATGCATATACAAATAGAAGGACGTGTGTTGGGAGATATTGCAAGAAATCATGTGGTACCTACTGCGGTAAAATATCAGAATATATTAATAGAGAATGTAAAAGGTCTTAAAGATATTTATGGTGATAGCTTTAAAAAATACGCAAAAGAGCAACTGGAGTTAATTGAAGACATTTCAAACAGGATCGAAGCAATAAATTCTGGTGTAACTAAAATGACTAATGAACGTAAGAAAGCAAATAAGGTTCATGATTCTGTAAAAAGAGCAGAGCTATATTGCAATAATGTGAAGCCATTTTTCGAAGATATTAGATACCATTGTGATAAATTAGAATTACTAATAGATGATGAGCTTTGGCCTTTAACAAAATATAGAGAGTTACTGTTTACCAGATAATTACATTTTTCAGTTTGTAGATAAAAAAATACGCTTCATCGATAGGCGTATTTTTTTTTCGATAAAATGCAATAAAAAACTGCAAACGTATGCTTGTTTTTTTGTTACTAATGTTAAAACAGGCTAAGTTTGTAATATGCTTTTTAGAGTTTAAAATCTAATTATGAGACTCTTGGAAGAAATTGAATACATTAATTGAGAAATATTAACAAATTCAGATTCATACAAGAGATTTAGTTTTTAAATCAAAATATATTGTAATAAGCTATTAATCAATTAATTAAATATGACATTTGTTTTTTAATTCTATAAAAAACAAATTATATTCTGAGGATGCGCATTCAAAGAATATTTAAGTAGTAAAAAAGTACATTACTACTATTAAATGTGTTGTGAAGACATATTTATCTATCCAAAGTCAATATTCTATTAATTGTAATTTATTGTAAATCAGAGTTCTTGCTATTTAATTAAATAGCTTTAGAAATTGAATAAAAATTTAAAGGAGCTTTTTTGTAAAATACTCCTTTTAAAGAGTTTAAAATGGAGTGCTGTAAACTATTAAAATTAGAGGTTAACAGTATGATGTTTTAAAGATTGCTAAAAACAAATATTAATTATTAATCAATTAAACTTTAAATTATGAAAAAATTATTATTAAGTGCATCAGCATTAATGCTATGCGTGTCGATGTCTTTTGGACAAGAGCACAAAATTGGAGATGCGCCAGAAAAGCCAGAAAAGCCAGAAATCCCTAGAACTCCTAGAGTTCCTAACAAAAGTAGTTTATCTCAAATTACTAATATTAGTAGTGTGTGGCAAATTGGTTATGGTAACAAAGCTAATGTAGATCAATTAGGAGCTAACAAATCTTTAATTGAGCAATACAAAGTAGGTAACAGAGCTACTGTAGATCAAGAAGGAGAAGGTAACGTATCTATGCAAAAGCAAGTAGGGTTCTATAATAGAGCTAGCGCTACTCAATCAGGAAGTGGAGAAAATCACTCTTCTAGACAATGGCAATATGGATACCGTAACTCTGCAACTGTAGTTCAATCTGGAACTGGTAATGATAACAATGACGGTAATGAAGCTACACAAGTTCAAAAAGGAGCTTATAACGATGCTTATATTAACCAAGATGGAGATGATCACGATGCTACTCAATACCAATGGGGAGATAATAACAATGCATCTGCTTTTCAAAGAGGTAATAATCAAGATGCTACTCAAACTCAAGTTGGAGAAGATAACAGTGCTAGTGTAGTACAAAATAATGGTGATTCTACTGGTGGTAATGATGCTACTCAATTCCAATGGGGTGAGGACAATACGGCTAAAGCGTATCAAGCTGGGAAAAAGAATGAAGTGATTCAAATTCAAGAAGGAGAAGATCATTTTGCTAAGTCGTATCAATCTGGATGGGATAATGATGCTTATCAATTACAAATGGATTGGGGTAATACTGCTGGAGTTCTTCAAGTTGGTGGAGGAAACGATTCTTACCAATTACAAGATAATAATGATCAGATCGCTGGTGTAGCTCAATTTGGAGATGGCAATTTAGCTGTACAAAACCAAAGAGATCGTGCTGGAGATGGATTCCGTAGTGAATATAATGTAGCTGGTGCTCTTCAAGTAGGAGAGGATAATCGTTCTTTCCAAAGACAAAGAGGAGATGGTAGTGCTGCTAGCCGTAATATCTCTTTAACAGCTCAATTTGGTAATGACAACTTAGCTATTTCAGAGCAAGCAGGAGGAAGAGGAAACTTTAACCTTACTGTTCAAACTGGTCAGTATAACTACAGTAACATTTTCCAATGGGGTGCATTTAATGCTGCTGTTGTTAACCAAAATAGTGGAGGATCTAACTAAGCCTTAAATGTTATTTAAATATAACATATCTTAAATTTAAGAAGAAGGAAGTTGCAATATACTTTCTTCTTCTTATATTTATAAAAAAATGACAACTAATTATTAAACCCATTTAAAAATGAAAATCAAATATAAATTTGTTTTAGTATTTATTATGGTAACTGCTTTTGCTTTTTCTCAAGAGAAAAAAGAAGTTGATAATACGAATACGAATAGGGTTTCCGAAATTTTTAGTTATAACAATCAGATTTCAAACTTTTTATTATTGCAACAACAGCAATCTAATAGTATGAATGCTTCAATGGCTGCATTTAGAGGGAATTCAGCAAATGTAAATGCAACTAATGCAACCATAATTCAACAAACAGGTGTTGGTAATGTAATACAAAGTAATGCAACATCTTCTAATACTACGTTTCAATATTTACAAAACGGTAATGATAATTTTATTAATAGTATTAATTCTATTGATAATGTAAATGAAGCAGTAATTCAAAATGGTAATAATAATAGATTAGTAAACTTCTCATTTGGAAATATAAATGAAGCTAATTTAAATATTATTCAAAATGGTAATAATTTAACATTTGAAAAGTTTGGAACTAATTCTATAACTAATAACTTGCAATTTACACAACAAGGTGCTAACAAAACTATTACTGTTCTAAGTTTTAATAATTAAATTAATGTCTCTTAAAAAACATATCATATTAGTTGTTGGTTTATTATTTTCACTGTCGTTTTATGCTCAGCAAATAACAAACCAAGAAGTAATTGCTAAAATTGAAACAGAGAGTATTGATGATATTATTAATATTAAAGGAATTGCAATTAGTAATACTGAAGTATTTAAAAGCTTACGTTATGTAATGTATGTTATTAAAACGAACCCTGTTAATTCTAATACCTCACGAGGAGAACATCAAGGACGTTTTACTTTATTACCTAATGAAGCTAAACAATTAGGTTTTACAGGAATAAATAAAAATACAGATGATAAAGTAACCGTTATTTTATTAATTTATGATGATAACGATAAACTTATAGGAAAAGATCGCCGAGTAGCTTTAAATGATGATGAAGCTGAAAAAAAAACCATACAATTGGTTGATGAAAAAAAAGAAAATGATGGTGTGAAAATTATTGCAATCGTAACCGAAAGTACTAAAACTAAACCAGGACGTGATTTTTATAATTACTTTTCTTCATCATACAGATTAAGTCAGATTAGCGGAAAAGGATCTATACACATATTAGAGAAGTTAAGTTTAGGAAGAAATACAACTATAGATGTACTAGTAGATAACAAAGTTGTTAATAGCTTTTTCGTCCGACCTAATCAAGAATATTTAGAACAAATGACTACTATAACAATACAAAATATTAGACGTCATTTTCAAAATCTTGAAAAACAGAAAAATTATATTACACAATACTAATTAATACCCAAGTAAAATGAAAAAGATAGTACTACTTATTATATTCGGATTTGCAATGTCGCAAGCATTTAGTCAAAAATTAGTTTATCGAGCGGTAAACCCTAATTTTGGAGGAGATACATTTAACTTTCAATTTTTACTACAATCTGCCCAAGCTCAAAATTCGTTTACAGACCCAAATCAAGTAGATCCACTAAATCAACAACAATCTGAATTAGATCAGTTTACTCAAAATTTGAATAATCAATTATTAAATCAAATTTCTAGATCATTATTGGTTAATCAATTTGGGGCAAATGGTGAGTTGCAAGTAGGTACGTTTTCTTTTGGGTCATTGGTAGTTGAGGTTTTTCCTTCTGATCAAGGCTTGGTTATAGATATCTTAGATACCCTCACAGGAGATCAAACACAAATTACGGTCCCTAATTAATAATAATTGAGGAATTCCTCAAATTATTTTATTTGCCTTATGAAAAAAAACAAGTTTATAATATTGCTGTGCTTATCGGCAATGTGTTTTAGTTGTGGTACATATTTTAATCAACCTTTAGATATACAAGAAGCTAGATTAGGAGAAGACACAAAGATAAGTAAATCATTAAATAATCTTCCTTTACCTAACGAACCTGTAGTAGTTGGAGTATATAATTTTAGAGATCAAACAGGGCAATTTGTACCTACCGAAACAGGAAGTACATTTAGTACAGCTGTAACCCAAGGAACCACAGCAATTTTATTAAAAGCGTTAGAAGATTCTAAATGGTTTGTTCCTATCGAGCGTGAAAATTTAAATAACCTATTAAATGAGCGAAATATTATTCGTTCAACAAGACAAGAGTATTCAGCAGCTAATGGTACACAACCAGAGCGGTTAGCTCCTTTATTATTTGCAGGAATACTTTTAGAAGGAGGAATTATTTCTTATGATTCCAATATTGTTACAGGAGGATTAGGAGCGCGTTACTTTGGCGTTGGAGGTTCTACACAATATAGACAAGATCGTGTTACGGTATATTTAAGAGCGGTATCTACATCTACTGGAGAAATATTAAAAACAGTTTATGTTTCAAAAACAATTTTATCACAAGCTTTAGATGCTAGCTTTTTCAGATTTGTCAATTTTCAAAGATTATTAGAAGTCGAAACAGGGTTTACTCGTAATGAACCTGTACAATTAGCAGTAACTGAAGCGATAGAGAAATCTGTACGTTCTTTAATTATAGAAGGTATTAAAGATGGTATATGGACAAATAGAAAAGAAGATCAGGTTGAAGTTAATCGATTAATAACAGATTACAATTTAGAAACTGTTGATGCTGCTGACACAAAACTTTACGATAGATTATATAAAGAAAGAAGAGGTGAAACAGCTATTAATGTTGCCTTAGGAGCGAGTTTGATAGATGGTGATTTAGGAAGCCCTAGACCAGAAATTTTTGGAAGAATTGGATACAAAAAATTTGTAAACCCATTTATTAATATTAATGGATCATTAAACCAATTTAATTTAGAAAATGAAGGTACGTTTAAACAGGATTTTACATCTGTGGATTTTAATGCTGAATATACAGTATTACCTTTTGATCAATTAACACCATTTATATATGCAGGTTTTGGAGCTAATTTTGCTAACTCGTTTTCTAAAATAGACCCTAAAATTCAATATGGATTAGGGTTAGAGTATCTAATTACTGAAGGATTAGGTATTAATCTTTTTGCAGAACAAAATATTGTATTTAGTGATGAGCTAGATAATGTAATTAGTGGTAAAAGAGATGATTATTATTATAGATTTGGTTTAGGCCTTAACATTTATTTAAACCCACCAAAAACTAGTCGAAAAACAGAAAGCTTAAGAGCTAAAAAAGAGAGAAGAGAGCGAAGATTACTCAGAGATGAAAATATAAAAAACTCCAGAGAGAAGCGAAAAATTTTAAAATCGAATTTAACGGAATCTGATAAAACACAATCAGAAGAAGGAGTGGAAAAGAAAAATAATAATAAATAAACGCATAAGTATGTCTAAATATTTAAAATATATATTCTTAGCTACAATTATAATTACATTTAATAATTGTAGTGAAGATCCAATTGAAAATATTGCAACGGGAACACTCACAGGTATAGTCGTTATGAATGGTTCTAATGAACCAATAGAAAATGTTAGAATTTCTACTAACCCGAGTACAAGTACGGTATTTACTGATGAAAATGGAGAATTTACTATAGAAGATGTCCCTGTGGATCAATATGCAGTACAAGCAGAATTAGAAGGGTTTTTAACTAGTTTTGAAGGTGCAACAATTACTGGAGGAACATCTACTAATGTAGTTTTTGATTTAAGAACTGATGATTCAAATAATAGACCACCTACAACACCAATATTAATAACTCCTGCCGATAATGCTGTTGATGTTCCATTAGAAACACAATTTAATTGGAGTGCTAGTGACCCTGATGATGATGATATTACTTTTAATATAGAAATAAGAAATGATATAGACGAGGAGATATTAGCATTTAGCACAGTTAACGACACATTTGTAGATGTTACAGGACTTAGATTTGGAGTAAAATATTTTTGGCAAGTAGAAGCTTCTGATGATGTAAATGATGATGAGATACAGAGTGAGATAAGTGCTTTTGAAACCATTGCAGCACCACAAAACAGGTTTTTATTTGTGAGAAATATAAATGGTAATAATGTTATTTTTTCGGCTGACGATGCTGGGAATGAATTGCAATTAACAGCTTCAACTACCAATAGTTTTAGACCTAGGCGAAACAATGCAGCAAATAGAGTTGCGTTTTTATCAAATAGTGGCGCTCAGACACATATCTTCACAATGGACCTTAATGGAGAGAATATACAACAAGTTACGTCTGCAGTTCAGGTAAATGGATTTAATTTGGATGAAGTTGATTTTGTATGGACAGAAAATGGAGGAAGATTATTATATTCTAATTTTGATCGTTTATATTCTATAAATGCAGATGGAACAAATTTGCAACAAATATATCAAACTACAGATGGAAGTTTTATTTCGGAAGTAGCTATAAGTGCAGATGAAAGTATTATTGTTTTAAAAACAAATGATGTTGATGGGTATAACGTTTCTATATTTACAATAAATAATTCAGGAACTATATTAGATACTGTTTTATCAGGAGTTTTAGGAGCAGCCGGTGGGTTAGATATTTCTTTTGATAATCAAAGTATATTATACTGGAGAGACATGTCTGGTAACGAAAACCCTAGTTTTAGACAGTTAGATTCAAGAGTGTTTATTTATGATGTAGCTACTGGAACGCCTACTGACTTATCTGCTCAAAAAACAGCTGGAACAAATGATTTTGATTGTCGTTTTGCACCTAATGAAGCTAGTGTAATTTTAACAAATACCTCTAATGATGGTATATCTCAAAAAGATGTTATTACTATTGAGATTGCTAATTTAGGAACCAGACCAGTATTATTTATGGATGCAGAGATGCCAGATTTTGAATAAATAATAATAACTTATTATAAAAAAGCGCACAATTAATATGATGCGCTTTTTTTATACCATCAATTTAGAAATAAGTATTTATTAAAGTACTTTTGCAAAATAGTATTTATAAAACAAGTTCTATGAGTCAAGAAGTGAGTAAACGATATGCACAACGCGGAGTATCTGCATCAAAAGAAGATGTGCATAATGCGATTAAAAATATAGATAAAGGGCTTTTTCCTAAAGCTTTTTGCAAGATTGTACCAGATTACCTTACTCATAGTGATGATCATTGTTTAATAATGCATGCCGATGGAGCTGGTACAAAAAGTGCTTTAGCATATATGTATTGGAAAGAAACAGGAGATGTGTCAGTATGGAAAGGGATTGCTCAGGATGCTTTAATAATGAATATTGATGACCTTTTGTGTGTTGGAGCTACAGACGATATAATGTTGTCATCAACCATAGGGAGGAATAAAAACTTAATTACTGGAGACGTACTTTCTGCTATTATAAATGGTACTGAAGAATTAATTGAAGAATTAAAAAACTTTGGAGTGACTATACATTCTACAGGAGGTGAAACAGCAGATGTTGGTGATTTGGTACGTACGATTATTGTAGATTCTACGGTTACGGCACGTATGAAGCGTACTGATGTTATTGACAACTCTAATATTAAATCAGGAGATGTCATTGTAGGTTTAGCTTCTTTTGGACAAGCAACCTATGAGAAGTCTTATAACGGAGGTATGGGTAGTAATGGTTTAACTTCTGCTAGACACGATGTATTTCACAACTATTTAGCGACTAAGTATCCCGAAAGTTTTGATGCAGCTGTACCAGAAGATTTAGTGTACTCTGGAAATACAAAACTTACTGATGAAGTTGCAAATTCACCAATAGATGCTGGGCAGTTAGTGTTATCGCCAACACGTACTTATGCGCCTATTATAAAAGCAATTCTTTCAAAATACAAAAGTAATACTGTACATGGTATGATCCATTGTAGTGGAGGAGCTCAAACTAAAATCCTTCATTTTGTAGACAAGCTTCATATTATAAAAAATAATATGTTTGATATACCTCCATTATTTAAATTAATACAAGAACAATCTAAAACAGATTGGAAAGAAATGTACCAAGTTTTTAATTGCGGACATCGTATGGAATTATATGTGTCACCTGAAATTGCTGAAGACATTATAAATATTTCAAAATCTTTTAATGTAGATGCTCAAATTATAGGGCGTGTTGAAGCTAGTGATTCAAAAAAACTAACGATAACAAGTGAATTTGGCACTTTTGAATATTAAAATTACTTTCCCTTAAAGGCGTCAGGAAATCCATAAATATTAAAATCCCATAGCAGAGGTAATAAAAAATATGCTGCTAAAGTGAGTATTATAATAGAAATAATATTCATCCAAATACCAGTGCGTATCATATCAGGAATTTTTAAGTATCCCGAACCAAAAACAACAGCATTAGGTGGTGTTGCTACAGGTAACATAAAAGCGCAAGATGCAGCAATGGTAATACCAACCATTAAAGTATATGGGTGAAGATCTAACACAAAAGCAATAGGAGCGATAACAGGAAGTAACATTGCTGTAGTTGCAAGGTTAGATGTGATCTCTGTTAAAAAATTAACTGCAAAAATGAGTAGCAGTAATAATGCGAATAGAGGTAGCGCTTCTGCTAAAGAAATTTGAGATCCTATCCATAAAGCAAGCCCGCTAGATTTAAATCCTTCTGCTAGTGCTAAACCACCTCCAAATAGTAAAAGAATTCCCCAAGGTAATTTTACAGCACTTTCCCAATCTATAATACGTTTCTCTTTTTGAGATTTGGCTGGCAACAAAAATAAAGCGGTGGCGCTTATTAAAGCAATTATAGTATCATCAATGGCAGGGATTAAAGGTTTTAATAAAAACGAACGAGTAATCCACAAAAATGCAGTAATTATAAACACAATAAGCACTGTTTTTTCTTCGTAACTAATATGCCCTAATTGATTAATTTGTTTTTTGATCTCTGCCTTTCCTCCAGGGAATTCTTTTTGTTTAAATGTAAAAGCAACTTTAGTTAAATAATTCCAACAAATAATTAATAAGAAAACAGAAATAGGTAGCCCAAAAATTATCCATTTTGAAAACGTGAGTTCAATATCATAAAGATCATTTAAAATACCTGCTAAAATAAGATTAGGAGGTGTGCCAATTAAAGTTGCAATGCCACCAATAGAAGCACTATATGCTATCCCTAGCATTAAGGCTTTTCCAAAAATATTGTTTTCATTTTCAATAGTATCTGGATTGTCTTTTAATTGTGAAATAATAGCCATACCAATGGGTAACATCATTACAGAAGTGGCTGTGTTGGAAATCCACATTGATAAAAATGCAGTGGCTACCATAAATCCAAGAATAATGCGACTAACACTGGTTCCGATAATACTAATTATATTTAAGGCGATGCGCTTATGTAAGTTCCATTTTTCAATGGCAATGGCTAAAATAAATCCACCTACATATAAAAACACATATTTGTGCCCAAAGGAAGCAGTAGTTTGTGAAAGTTCCAAAGCACCTGTAAGTGGAAATAAAATAATAGGGAGCATTGCTGTAACAGCTATAGGAATAACTTCTAAAATCCACCAAGCTGCTACCCAAAGTGTAGTTGCTAAAACAGCATTAGCTTCTTTAGATAATCCTTCAGGATGTATATATAATAATGTAAGTGTAAAGAAAATAGGGCCTAAAAGAAATCCTATTTTTTTTATAATTGATTGCGGCATTGATAAAAATTAACAAATGCAAAATACAATAAAAAAGGATTAGTCTTTAATTAAAAATTGAAGCTTTTCTTTAGAGGCGTATTTTGAAAACTTATGAAGAATTAATTTTAGCTTTGGATTTATAAATTGCTCACAAAAGGGTTTATAAGGATTATTGTAATAATAATTTGTAATTGCTTCCCGTGATGGTTTAAAAGCTTTAAAAGGTAAAATTTGAGTTATTATAGAAGTGTTAAAATCAGATTGAAGTTGAGTGATAATATTTTTTAAATCTACTTTTTGAGGTTCTTTAAAGTAATAAACAGCAGATCGATACTTACTTCTCATCGAGTGATTTGAAGTTGATTTATGCGTATGTAAATGAATATTTGTTAGTGTTTCTAGAGGAATAATTTCTGAATTAAATGTTACAATAACAGCTTCAGAAAAAGTATCATTAAGATCTTCAGAAGCAATCCATCCTTGCTCTACATTTTCAACCCCAATTAAAGATTGAAATACGGCTTCTGTACACCAATGACATCCACCTCCAAACCCTATTTTAGATAACATATTCATTATAGTAAAGTTGTCGCAAAAATTAAGATAAACTTCCCATGTTTAAATAATTGTAATCTTCAAGCTCATGGAGATTACTAATTAGTTTTGTAGAACCATTTTTTATTAAATATATAGAATTAGAAATATCAATAATATCTCTGTACATGTGATCTGTTACTATAATAGCTTTATTTTTTTTTTCTTCACTTATTAGCGTCTTTACAATTTCAATATATAAAGGTGATAAATGAGAAAATGGTTCGTCAAGTATTACAATTTTACTAGGACTTTTTAAAGTGAGATATATTTCTATAATTCGTTGCTCTCCACCAGAAAGATTATAAATAAAACGTTTCTCATATTTTGAAAATGATTCAAATTTAGTTTTAAAAACCTCCCAATCAACGTTATAAAGTTTAAAAGCTTTATTTAGTTTTATGCGATTAGGAATTAACTGATGTTGAGGTAAATATTTAACTAAATGTGTCCTGTATAAGGACTTTAAAATAGGTTTTTTATCAATACGAATCAATTTATATTTGGGTTTTCTATTTCCAAAAATGATTTCTAATAAAGAAGTTTTTCCAGAACCATTATTACCTAATATTCCAGTTACTTTACCAGTTTCCGCTTTTAAATAAATACCGTTTAAAATACACTTACTAGAAAAATTAAGTTCTACGTTATCGATTTCTAAAATCATATAAACTCTTTAATAACTATTAAGAAGGTAATAGTTATAAAGATATCAACTAAAAATAGAATAGAAAAAAGTTTAAAGGTAGAAATGCCTAAATTTTTATAAAACACGAGTTTTCGTCTAGCACTGGTTTCATTAAACATGTACCATAAAAAAACAACTAAAAACAATTTTGTAATAATAGCTGGCGCAATAAATGGCATAAATATTACGATAGCAATATTCACGAGAAATGACCCAAGCACAAAAGGCCTGTAAAATGCAAGAATAGTTAGTAGCTGTTGCATATTTACACTAATAACGAAAGATAAACAGAAATATTTTTTACATTAAAATTGAGTGTAAATTAGGGGCGCCAAAAATTCATAAATTATTGTACTTTTGTTTGATAATTTTAAGATTGCAGATGTTAGAAAAGATACAAATAGTAAAACAACGTTTTGACGAGGTAAGTGATTTAATTATCCAGCCAGACATTATTATGGATCAAAAACGTTATGTACAACTAAATAAAGAATATAAAGATTTAAAGAAGGTTGTTGATAAAGGAGAAATTTATAAACGCCTTAAAGATAATATAGCTGAAGCTGAAGAAATTATTGCAGATGGTTCTGATGCAGAAATGGTAGAAATGGCAAAGATGGAGATAGATGAAGCCAAAGAACAACTACCAACTTTAGAAGGAGAAATTAAATTTTTATTAATTCCTAAAGATCCTGATGATGCTAAAAATGTTGTAGTAGAAGTGCGTGCTGGAACTGGAGGAGATGAGGCTAGTATTTTTGCTGGAGACTTATATCGCATGTATTCAAAATATTGTAGTGATAAAGGATGGCGTGTTGATGTTGTGAGTATGAATGAAGGAACTTCTGGAGGTTTTAAAGAAGTGATTTTTGAGGTGTCTGGCGAAGATGTTTATGGGACAATGAAGTTTGAAGCTGGAGTACATCGTGTACAACGGGTACCACAAACAGAAACACAAGGGAGAGTACATACTAGTGCTGCAACTGTAGTGGTTATGCCAGAAGCTGAAGAATTTGATTATGAATTAGATATGACAGAAGTTCGTATTGAACGTACGACATCTACAGGTCCAGGAGGGCAATCTGTAAATACAACCTATTCAGCAATAAAATTACATCACGAACCCACTGGAATGATCGTGAGCTGTCAAGATCAAAAATCATCTCATAAAAACTTAGAAAAAGCATTAAAAGTTTTAAGATCACGTTTATATGAAGAAGAATTAAGAAAACGCCAAGCTGCCGATTCTGAAAAACGTAAAAGCATGGTGTCTTCTGGAGATCGTAGTGCAAAAATCAGAACTTATAATTACCCGCAAGGGCGTGTTACTGATCATAGAATAGGATTAACACTTTATGATCTGTCAAATATTATTAATGGAGATATTCAAAAAATTATTGATGAATTAATGTTAGCAGAAAATACAGAGATGTTAAAAGCTAATGATGATGTAATTTAAATGATGTACCTCTTTTTGTTGAGGCTTTTTCCTTTGTTATTATCACATTTGATGTGGAAACTGAAAAATAAAATATATCCTGAATCAAGTTCAGGATGACAAAAAAATACTATTGACAACAAAAGAACTCTTAGTACAAATCCACAAAAAAAAATCCTTTTTATGTATAGGATTAGATGTTGATTTAAATAAAATTCCTTCACATCTTTTACAAGAAGAAGATCCAATATTTGCATTCAACAAAGCGATCATAGATGCCACACATCGATTGTGTGTAGCTTACAAACCAAACACAGCATTTTATGAAGCCTATGGATTAAAAGGATGGAAAGCACTTGAGAAGACAATTAATTACCTTAATGAGAATTATCCTGAAATCTACACTATAGCAGATGCTAAACGTGGTGATATTGGAAATACAAGTACAATGTATGCCAAAGCGTTTTTAGAAGATTTAGGTTTTGATAGCGTTACTGTTGCGCCTTATATGGGAAAAGATTCTGTAGAACCTTTTCTAGCATTTAAAGATAAACATACTATTTTATTGGCGTTAACCTCTAATCAAGGCGCGTTTGATTTTCAAACTAAAACTATTGATAATAAAGAAATGTACAAACAGGTTTTAGAAACCTCTAAAACCTGGGAAAATTCTGAGAACTTAATGTATGTAGTAGGAGCAACTAAGGCTGAGTATTTTGCAGATATTCGAAATATAATTCCAAATAGTTTTTTATTAGTACCAGGTGTTGGAGCTCAAGGAGGTAATTTGCAAGATGTTTGTAAATATGGAATGAATGCTTCTGTTGGGTTATTGATAAACTCTTCTCGTGGAATTATTTATGCTTCTAATGATGAAAATTTTGCACAAGCTTCTGCTCTAAAAGCACAAGAACTACAAAAACAAATGGAAGTTGAATTACAACGCCACTACGAGGAGGAATGACGAAGTAGTCTCATAAAATAATGAGATTGCCACAGAAATAAATTTTCTCAGCAATGACAATTTTAATCAAAGATCAGCTTCAACGAACACTGTATTTAAAAGATACTCCCCAACGAATCATTTCGTTAGTACCATCACAAACAGAATTACTTTGCGATTTAGGGTTAGAAGAAAGCATAATTGGTGTGACTAAATTTTGTGTTCATCCAAGACATTTAAAAAAAGCAAAAACTATTGTAGGTGGTACTAAACAAGTTAAAACAGCTGTTGTCAGGTCTCTAAATCCAGATATTATTTTATGTAATAAAGAAGAGAATTCACTTGAAATTCTTCAACAAATGGAGCAAATTGCTCTTGTACATATGAGTGATATTTTTACTTTAGATGATAGTTTCGATTTGATAAAAACTTATGGAAAAATATTTAATTGTGAAATTAATGCTTCAAAAATTGTAAATAAAATTCAATTTAATTTAAAAGAATTTCAAGAGTTTATATCAAGCAAACCCGAGTTACGTGTTGCATATTTTATTTGGAGAGAACCTTGGATGGTAGCAGCTCAAAAAACATTTATTCATCATTTATTGGAAATTAATAAATTTAAAAATGTATATTCTGATTTAGAACGTTATCCAGAGGTAGATATTAAAGAAATGTGTTTTAAAAAACAGCCAGAACTAATTTTGTTATCAAGCGAGCCGTTTCCATTTAAAGAAAAACATATTAAAGAATTTGATCCTTTTATAAAAGATTCTAAAGTAATTTTAGTTGATGGCGAATATTTTTCTTGGTACGGATCAAGACTTATAAAAGCCTTTCAATATTTTAAAAACTTGAGAATAAACTTAACTTAATTTAAAGACTGGAGTTCGTTTAATTTGTCAAGAATTTTAAATGCTTTGTACTCTGAAATTTCACTTATAGAAGAATCTAACTGACTGTAATTATAAGCCTCTTCAATAAGTTCACGATAACGTTGTTGTAATAAACTTTGTTTTTCTTGTGTGCTTGATGGATTGCCCATTTGATCTAAAATTAGTTGGTTCTTAATTTTTAGTTAAAAATATCTATATAAAATACTAATAACAAGTTGTTTATGAATAGTTTAACAAAGAAAGTCTGTTTAAAACTTTTAAACAGACCTCTTGACTAACTAACTTTTACTAACCTAAATTTATAGGCCTTATTGTATTTGAAGAGTAACAAATATGATCTATTTTTTTAGTTTGCATGTTATATTAATATTAGCATTATATTAATTCATTCCTTATCTTTAAAACAATATCAATCAAATAAAAATAGATATGAGGTATTTAATAATAACTTTTGTTTTTATGCTAAGTTTTTCTTCTATAAAAGCTCAGAACACCACTACATGTAATTGCTGTTCAGAAACTCATGCTGAATTTGATTTTTGGATCGGCAAATGGAATGTTACAAACCCTAATGGTTCTCCAGCAGGAGAAAATAAAATTGAAAAGATCCAAAGTAATTGTGTACTACGTGAAAATTGGAAGAGTGCTACTGTAGGTTATACAGGAACAAGTTATAATTTTTACAATGCTCAAAAAAAGCAATGGGAGCAAATTTGGATAGATAATCAAGGAGGTAACCTACACTTAAAAGGATATAAAAAGGGAAATCAAATGATTTTACAAACTGATGAAGCTAAAAATGATAAAGGGGAATCATTTATACATAGAGTTACTTGGACAGAAAATGATGATGGATCTGTTCGTCAGTTATGGGAAACAATTACTAATGGCAAAAAAATAACTGTAGCTTTTGATGGCTTATATAAAAAAGCAAAATAAGTTTATTATAATTTTTTGTCTTGCAATGCGAAAACACGCCTTAATAAATCTGTTCCTCTAGAAGATAATTTTGTTCTAATTTCTTTTTCTTCAACAGCAATCATAGTATATACCCCTTTTAAGGCTTCGTTGGTCACGTAATTAGTTAAATTTGGATTTACATCATTTGTAAAAGGAATTGTATTGTATTTAGTAATTAAATTTTCCCAGATTTGATCTGCTCCAACTTTAGCAAAAGAGCTTTTAATTATTGGTTCGAATTTGCTATATAAAGCTGTTTGGGTTTTACTTGTTAAGTATTGCGTTGCAGCGTCTTGATTTCCTAATAATATATTCTTGGCGTCAGCAAAAGTAATCTCTTTAACAGCATTAACAAAGATAGGAGTAGCTTCTTTAACAGCATCTTCGGCAGCACTATTTAATAACTTTAAACCTTGATCGGCAAGACTACTCAATCCAATTTTTCGTAATGCTGTGTCTACTTTTTGAAGCTCTTCTGGTAATAAAATTTTAACTAGTTCATTATTAAAAAAACCGCCTTCCGATGTTAGCTTGCTAACTTGTTTGTCGATGCCTTGATCTAAAGCTTGTCGTAAACCAGATCCAATATCAAAATTACTAAGAGGTCCTTGTTGTGGAAGTTGACTAACAACTTGTTGTAATTCGTCACAAGCAGTAAGATTAAAAAATAAAATAAGTAGTATGAGTTTTCGTAACATAACTTGATGATTTAGTATCTTTAACAAAGATAACTTTTACAAATGAAAATAATTCAAATTCCATTTCTATTATCAATTATCATACTACTTTCTTTTAGCTGTGAAGAAAATAAAATAGCTTATCCAGAACAATATATAACCATTTTAGGAGAAGCACAAGATGCTGGATTTCCACATATTAATAACCCAAAAGAATGGAATGATGTGCGAAATGGAATTAAAAAAAGAAAGCTAGCAACAAGCATAGGGCTTATAGATCAAAGCACAAAGCAAAAATGGTTGTTTGAAGCTACACCAGATATGCCTCAGCAATTACATATTTTGGAAAACGATCACTTAAAAACTGATAAAATAATAGATGGCATTTTTTTAACACATGCACATATTGGTCATTACACAGGGATAATGCATTTTGGTAGAGAAGCTATGGGTAGTAAAAATATTCCAGTATATGCAATGCCAAAAATGAAACAATTTTTAGAAAATAATGGACCATGGGATCAATTAGTATCACTAGAAAATATAAAATTGAAAAAGCTAAAAAATGACTCACTGATAACTTTAAACAATATATTAAAAGTGACTCCTTTTTTAGTACCCCATCGCGATGAATATTCAGAAACAGTAGGTTATAAAATTGAAGGAAAAAATAAAACAGCGTTATTTATTCCAGATATTAATAAATGGCATTTTTGGAATAAAAACATTATTGAAGAAGTCAAAAATGTAGATTATGCTTTTATTGATGCTACTTTTTTTAAAGAAGGAGAAGTGCCAAGACCAATGAGTGAAATTCCACATCCTTTTATTGAAGAAACAGTTAAACTTTTTGAAAATGAATCAGTAACCACAAAATCAAAAATTCATTTTATTCATTTAAATCATAGTAACCCTGCATTAAACGAAGCGCATTTTTTGAAAGATAGTATTCAAGCCTTAGGTTATCATTTTGCAAGTCAAAACGAAATATTTGGATTATAAGAATCCTTATATATTTCTTAAAAAACAATTAGATTTTTTGATTATTCCGTAAATTGCGGCACTTTAAAACAGATAATATTGTCAATGGAACAAGTAGCACCATATAAACCAAAATATAAAGTACGAATAGTAACTGCAGCCTCACTTTTTGATGGTCATGATGCAGCCATAAATATTATGCGTCGTATTATACAATCCACAGGAGTAGAAGTGATTCATTTAGGTCATGATAGAAGTGTAGAAGAAGTAGTAAATACAGCGATTCAAGAAGATGCAAATGCAATAGCTATGACTTCTTATCAAGGTGGTCATAATGAGTATTTTAAGTATATGTATGATTTGTTGAAAGAAAAAGGTGCAGAACATATTAAGATCTTTGGCGGAGGAGGAGGTGTAATTCTCCCTGAAGAAATACAAGAATTAATGGATTATGGAATTACTAGAATCTATTCTCCTGATGATGGTCGTGAATTAGGGCTTCAAGGAATGATCAATGACCTTGTGCAACAGTCTGATTTTGCTATCGGAAATTCTTTAAATGGAGAAGCTAAAATTTTAGCTAGCAAAAACCCAAAAGCCATTGCTCGTGTCATTTCTTCTGCCGAAAATTTCCCAGAAGTTGCGAAGGAAACATTAGATACAATACATCAAAAAAATAAAAATTCTAAAACACCTGTATTAGGGATTACCGGAACTGGTGGAGCAGGTAAATCATCTTTAGTTGATGAGTTAGTACGTCGTTTTTTAATTGATTTTCCAGAAAAAACCATAGGAATTGTATCTGTAGATCCATCTAAACGCAAAACAGGAGGAGCACTTTTAGGAGACCGTATTCGTATGAATGCGATTAACTCTCCAAGAGTATATATGCGTAGTTTAGCAACCCGTCAATCTAATTTAGCTTTATCTAAATATGTAAATGAGGCAGTTGAGGTGCTAAAAGCTGCCGAATACGATCTAATTATTTTAGAAACATCTGGTATTGGACAATCTGATACCGAAATTATAGAGCATAGCGATGTATCATTGTATGTAATGACTCCAGAATTTGGAGCAGCTACACAGCTGGAAAAAATTGATATGCTAGATTTTGCTGATTTAGTAGCAATTAATAAATTCGATAAAAGAGGTGCTTTAGATGCATTACGTGATGTGAAAAAGCAGTATATGCGAAATAATAACCTATGGCATGTACATCAAGATGATATGCCAGTTTTTGGCACGATTGCGTCACAGTTTAACGATCCTGGAATGAATACGCTTTATAAAGCGATAATGGACAAGATTGTTGAAAAAACAGAAATGGATGAATTAAAATCTACTTTTGAAATCTCGAAAGAGATGAGTGAGAAGATTTTTGTGATTCCACCATCAAGAACTCGTTATTTATCTGAAATATCAGAAAACAATCGCGCATATGACAAAACTGGAAATGCGCAAGTAGAAGTTGCTCAAAAACTTTATGGAATTTATAAAACATTAGAATCTGTTGTAGAAGTTACGCCAGAACTAGACAAAGCTGGAATCGCTTCAGAATCCATTCAATCTAATTCAGAAAATGAAGATTTTGTAAAGCTTTTGATTGCAGAATTTGACCGAGTTAAATTAAATCTTGATCCATATAATTGGGAAGTAATTACAGGTTGGAATGAAAAGGTAAATAAATACAAGAATCCTATTTATTCATTTAAAGTAAGAGACAAAGAGATTAAAATTGAAACGCATACAGAGTCACTTTCGCATACGCAAATTCCTAAAGTAGCTCTGCCTAAATATCAAGCTTGGGGAGACATTTTAAGATGGTGTTTGCAAGAAAATGTACCTGGGGAATTTCCGTATACCTCAGGCTTATATCCATTTAAGCGTACAGGAGAAGATCCAACACGTATGTTTGCAGGAGAAGGTGGACCAGAACGTACTAATCGCCGTTTTCATTATGTGAGTATGGGGTTACCAGCAAAACGATTATCAACAGCTTTTGATAGTGTAACGTTATATGGGAATGACCCAGATTATCGACCAGACATTTATGGAAAAATAGGTAATGCAGGAGTATCTATTTGCTGTTTAGATGATGCTAAAAAATTGTATTCTGGATTTAATTTAGCTCATGCAATGACATCGGTAAGTATGACCATTAATGGTCCTGCACCAATGTTATTAGGTTTCTTTATGAATGCAGCTATAGATCAGCAATGTGAAATATATATTAAAGAGCAAGGCCTTGAAAAAGAAACTGAAACCAAAATTGTAGAAATATACAAAAATAAGGGTGTAGAACGCCCAAGATATAATGGTGATTTGCCTGAAGGTAATGATGGTTTAGGATTAATGTTATTAGGAGTTACAGGTGATCAGGTATTACCTGCTGATGTATATCAAGATATTAAAGTAAAAACTATTGCACAAGTAAGAGGTACAGTGCAAGCTGATATTTTAAAAGAAGATCAAGCGCAAAATACATGTATATTTTCAACTGAGTTTGCATTGCGATTAATGGGAGATGTACAAGAGTATTTTATTGAAAATAATGTACGTAATTTCTATTCGGTATCTATTTCTGGATACCACATTGCTGAAGCAGGAGCAAATCCAATTACACAACTAGCATTAACATTAGCTAATGGATTTACTTATGTAGAATATTATTTATCTAGAGGAATGGATATTAATAAGTTTGGACCAAACTTATCATTTTTCTTTTCTAATGGTATTGATCCTGAATATGCTGTAATTGGGCGTGTAGCACGTAAAATTTGGGCAAAAGCGCTTAAACATAAATATAATGCTAATGCTAGAGCACAGATGTTAAAATATCATATTCAAACTTCTGGTCGTAGTTTACACGCTCAAGAGATTGATTTTAATGATATTCGGACAACGCTTCAGGCTTTATATGCAATTTACGATAACTGTAACTCATTGCACACTAATGCTTATGACGAGGCGATTACAACACCTACAGAAGAATCTGTACGTAGAGCAATGGCTATTCAATTAATTATAAACAAAGAATTAGGATTAGCAAAAAATGAAAACCCTATACAAGGATCATTTATTATTGAAGAGTTGACTGATTTAGTTGAAGAAGCAGTATTAACAGAATTTGATCGAATTACAGAACGTGGTGGTGTGCTTGGTGCTATGGAAACGATGTACCAACGTAGTAAAATACAAGAAGAGAGTTTGTATTATGAAACATTAAAGCATAATGGTGACTTCCCAATAATTGGAGTAAATACTTTTTTAAGTTCTAAAGGATCACCAACGGTTGTGCCTAAAGAAGTAATTCGTGCTACTGAAGAGGAGAAGCAATTCCAGATAGATACATTGGCAGATCTTCATAAAGGGAATGATACAATTACATTATTAAAGGATTTACAACATAAAGCTATACATAATGAAAATATATTTGAAGCTCTGATGGAAGTATGTAAAGTATGCTCGTTAGGACAGATCACTTCAGCATTATTTGAAGTAGGAGGGCAGTACCGTAGGAATATGTAATAAATTTAGAGTCGAATAGTCCATAGTACGACAACAATATATAGCCATAAAGTTGTGAAAAATATATGGATTATTGTCTCAAATTTTTTTCCTTTCCACAATTTTGGTGAGTAAACAAACAATTGCATAAATAAACGGATTGACCAAAAACAGGCTAATCCTAATATTATTCTTTTACCTATATTCTTTTCAATCAAGTCGTTAGTTGAGGTTACAAACAATAAACCCATTAATAATACAGATAAAGCAATAAAAAAAGTATGTATTTGCATCATTTGCCTGTTAATTAAGCTCAATGTTCTTAATTCTTTTTGCCAATTAAAATATTTTGGAAAGGCTATATGGATTAATGCTAATAGCATTAGCGTTATACCTATTATGTGTAAATGAATAGTCATTATTTATTATAATTAAAAATTGACATAAATGGAGTGAACTTTGCTTCATTATCTAATTTAAAACCTGCATTTTTAAATACTCTTTTCCATATTTTTTTTGAGAAGAAATGAGTAAATCCTACCGAGAAAGCTAAGAAGTTAGGGCAATCTCGTAAATGCTCTACCATGATTACTTTTCCTGAAAATTTTAAAACCCTATTACATTCTTTTAAGAAGATTGTTTTCTCATTATTAGAGCGTATTTCATGAATCGCTGATAATAAGAAAATAAAATCAACAGATTGATCTTCAAGAGGAATTCTATTAGTACTAATAGTTTCTGTATTTGGATAGGTAATACTTACTTTTCTTGCTCTTTTTATAGCAGGTTCTGTGTGCTTAATTTTATCATAAAAATCAAATACTTTTAAATCTGATTTTGGAAATTTATCTTTTATGATGAAGCTTGTTTCATCAAAACCAGCATTAATATTAACAATCTTAATATTTGCTGCATCTTTTAGATGTAATTTATTTAACCATTCAAATTTATAATACTTTGAAAAATCATATACATAGGCTGAAACTATTAAAGGCGCTAAAAAGCCATAAATAAAAATTGCTATTAAAAACCATTTAATACTATTGTCCCATATAAATTGAGTTGTAATAATTATAGCTAAAACAATTATCCCAATAATGTAGAAATGCCTGTTGAAGCTTAATATATTTAATACTCCTTGAAACTTTTTTCGTGTTATTTCCATGTATCTATTTTTCCTTTTTTCCATTGATATGGTATATTCTCTATAATGAATGCATTTGCTAGTTTTAAATTATTCAATTTAAAATCCCTCATAAAATCGAAACTATATTGGATAATATTAATAGGTTTTGGATTCCAGTTTTTTCTTACTCCTTCAATAATTAAAACTTCTTTTTTCTGTTCTTGAGAGGCAAAAGTAAATGGTAATGGACCTGCAAATCTCCTCGCTTGTTTCCAATCAGAAAAAGGAGAACCTATAGGAAGATTTATATTACTTCTGTTTTTATCAATTACTATTTTAAAATTTGATTTATTAGATTTTATAGTTTGATTTTTTTCATTATTTATTTGTTTAATATCTGTAGTTGAATAATTATAATGAGTAAACGTGTTGCCCATTAATTCCATTAATTTGCTATCTGTTTGAGATTTTAATATATATAATCCTCTTAGTCTTTTCCCTGAACTAGTTTTGTACCTTACGAAAACACGATAGCCTATTAAGAAAAAATCACTACCAATAAATTTAGGAAATCCTTTTGGTCGAAGGTGTTTCGTTTGTACCATGGCTACAGCTAAAAATGCCCATTTATCATTTAATGTATCTAACTCTAAGCACTCGGGAATTTTATGTATTAATTTTTCTTTAGGTAAAGCAAACGTCAATACTGTTGAACTCTTAAAAAATGCTTCTACTGGAAATGGATGATTTTTAAGCGACATAATTAGTTTTTCATTTTATTAAGTTTGAATTCATTTAAATAAACTATTAAAATGAACATTAGTGCAAACATTACGTTAAACCTGCCCCAAAGCAATAATTCAGGCACATATATTAATTCAATTATATTCATTGATAGTATTAGTATTATTTGCATGATGGTATTTATTTTCGATTTATATTTTGACAAAATCCATAAGGACATTAAAATTTCTAGTATACCGATAATGAATGTAAATTCTTTTGAATATTCACTTTCTAAAATTTTACTTACAATTTCTTGATGCCTTGGAACTAAGTTTAAAACTTTACAAAAAAGACCATTGATTAGCCACACTGATGAAATTAATATGTTTAATGTTTTATTCATTTGTTTTTTATTTTTAAACTTTCAGTAATTTTTGAAAGTTAAAATTCAAATTTTTTTACTTTTTAATTAGTTTTGTAAAATTAGACAATAACCAATGTTCGTCTGCTTTTATAGCTTTATCCAAAATATTGTCTACAGTTGTGGTAACTGATGATAAATCATTCATTACTTTTTTAAAAACCTTAGCATCATTTGAATCGTCATTAACTCCTTCTTGTAATTCGTTTAAAATTTTTATAACAGGCTCTATTTCACGTTTTTTTCGCTCTTTTGTAATCTGTTTAAATAACTCCCAGATATCTTTATCTGCAACAAAAAACTCTTTACGTTCTCCTACTACAAATTCTTTATTTACTATTCCCCAGTCAATTAATGCACGAACATTCATGTTTACATTACCACGAGAAATTTTTAAAGTTTCCATAATATCTTCAGCAGATAAAGGTTGAGTAGACACTAATAATAATGCGTGGACTTGGGCCATAGTTTTATTAATACCCCAATTAGTAGCTAAACTCCCCCAAGTTTGTATATACTTTATTTTTGCGTTTTCCAATTTCATGTGACAAATATATAAATATTTTTTAAACTTTCAGAAATTATTGAAAATTAAATAAAAATCATAATATGAATTACATTAACAATTCTAGCTTTTATGGTTTTTTTAACTGTTAAAATTTTATCATTTATCATTCTGTCTTGCATATTAATTCTAATTTCATCAATGACCAACTAATACTATTATGAAGATTAAAGTCACACTATTTTTTACCATAATCCCCTTAATCATACTTTCTCAAGAAATTTCTGGTAAAATCTACGATGATAAAGCTGTTGTTTCTGGAGTTAAAATCACCAATATCACTCAAAATAAGATAACTTATACAGATGAAAACGGTGATTTTAAAATAGTAGGAGCGCTTAATGATTCTATCCACTTTTATTCTTTATTTCACAAAGAACAAATTATAAAAATTACAAAAGGACATTTAAAAGAAGTGTTTGTAGTTGAGTTAAAAAAAATAACAAATAATTTAGATGAAGTTCTTTTAAACAAAGTTTTAGAGAAAGAATTTAATCAAGAGAATCATTCAACTAATTTTGATGGACAAATACAAGAAGATATAAAACAACGACCTTATTTATACCAACCTCCCCCAAGTGGTAATGCAGACATTCTTGCAATAGTTGGTTTAGTAGCAAAGCTTTTTAAAAGTAAAAAACCAAAAAAAGAACCTTTGATACCTATAGGCTATGAAGCCTTTAAAACATTGTTTGCTACAAGTGATTTTTTTACTGAGAGTTTGTTAAAACACCAATTGCACATCTCAGATGAAAATAAATACTCATTTTTTGGTTATTGCTCTGAACGAGGTATAGATTCAAAACTATTATCTAAAAATAAAAGAATACTCTTATTGGAAGAACTAGTAAAATCAAGTAATGAATTCTTAATAGTAATGGAAAAAAATAAAAAAAGAGAATAGTTTTGTTGTATAACTATTCTCTTTACTATTTCTTTATTCAATACTAAATTTGATGCCTATAGTAGATTGAATTTTAATTTTTTGAAACTCTATATCTATTGGCTGATTAATGCTACCGTTAACTACGAATTCATTTAATTCATAACCTTTGTTTCTTGCTAAATATTGGTTATTATTATAGTTACTTAAATCAGAAATATGAATAGCTCTGCCTAGTTTTTGATTTAGAGGTTTAAGCAACATTTCTGCTTGTGTTTTTGCTTTAATAATAGCTTTTTGTTTAAGCTCTAGTTTTAATTCTTCAATTTTTGAAAATTCAGTTTTAATTAAATTTATATTTGAAATTTCGATAGATTCCAAACCAACTATTACTTTTCCAGCAGTTAGTGCATCATATACAATTAGAGTATATGCTTTGTTTTTTAAAACGTCTTTCTTTTTCAGGAAGTAACGCTTAAAATTACTAGCTGCATCAGAAAGGAATAATTGCTCTTTTGTGTCAATTCCTAATGATTTTAATTTAATGTTCATTTTTTGTTCTAACTCTTCTACAGCTATTTTTCCTTTTGTGTCTTTTTCTGTAATGAGGATAGATAAATAGATTTTATCAGGGACAACCAAAGTGTCAACTGAAGCGTTAGTCTCTAAATAAGGTTGGTCAATAAAATTTTTTGTTTGCGAATACCCTGAAATTGTTATTAATAACAGAAATATAATAAGTGTTACTTTTTTCATTTGAATATAATTTTTTGTTTTATGTCTTTTATAGATTACAAAAATAAAGCCATTTTAATGTTCACGACTTTAGTAACTAGTAAAGTACAGTTTTGAATGAGTGAAAATACTCTTTCAGTTAGGATTCTATGTTTTATAAAAGTATTTGTAGTTAGAAAATTATTGAAAAATAAGATTGAATACTCCGTTTATCTAATAATTGCGATTAAACTAAAAATGTATATTTTAATGATTTAATAGACTAATACAATCGTTATTTTCGTTATCTTTATATGAGTGTTTAATCATAAAAAGATACAATTATGAAAACTATGAGATGTACTTGCGATTGTGTAAATTGTATAAATGAAGATTGTAAAAACTGTATTTGTGAACAATGTAGTTGTTCGGGGTGTAGGGTGTAATTATTTAATATTTAAAATTGATGATAAATATAAAAAGCTGAAAAGAGAAATCTTTTCAGCTTTTTATGATATTAGAAAGTTATTATATTATAATTGAGTTAAAGAATTTATATAATTACAATGTATTGCTTGAAGCTTTTTCAATTCTTTTTTAAGTATGCCAATAAATTCTTTTCCATGAATTTTTGCTTGTTCTAGATCTTTGCAATCTTGCTGTAATTTGTCTATAGAATAGCGAATAGATTTTGCGAATTTTAATTTTAAACTCGCATTTTTTTCGTTTTCTGTTTCTACGATCTTTGGAACTAAACTTAATGAATTCATTACTAGGCGATCTGCATAAATATCAACATCTTTATTTGACTTGTGTAAAGATAATACATCTTTATCATCAGTAATATAATCTACAATACGTCGAGACAAATGAAATACCTCCATCGATTTTCGATAAATACCTAACTGATTTAAATGTAATTTCTGTTGTTCTTGCATTTCTGTTATGTAGATATACAAAATTAAGAGCTAAACAATTTTATTATATTTAATATTTAAAGTTTTTTAATATATTTGATTTAATAATTAATGTATTTGTGTGAAAAATGTTAAATAATGAAAATAGATATTGTTAATTGGAAAATACTAGAATCTCTACAACAAAACTCAAGATTATCTAATACAGAAATTGCACGTAAAGTAGGGATTAGTTCACCAGCTGTTGCAGAACGTATTCGTAAATTAGAAGATGCCGAAATTATTGAAGGCTATTATACACGAGTTTCTTATTTTGAAACAGGTAAACAACTGAAAGCTATAATTAGTGTACGTGCTTTTATGGGGAGGTTAAAACCTTTTTTAGAAAAAGTTGTTACTTTTCAAGAAGTTGTGAATTGTTATCGTATTACTGGTAATGAAAACATTGTAATGGAAGTTGTTTTGAAAAATCAAAAACATCTCGAACAATTTATTGATGAATTAATTACTTATGGAGAAACTAAAACACAAATAGTATTATCCGAAGTGGTAAAAAACAACCCAATAAGACCTAATTAATTTTTAATTCTCAATTGCCTTTACGTTTTAATTCCATAAATCGGAGATAGACTATACTAAAAAGTAATATCAAGGTTACTAAAGCAAACCCTGGACTTCCTATTCCTGTTGTTAGATGTGTAAAGATGGCACCAGTCATTATGCAAATTAATAGTAAAGCTGCGTATAATGACGCTTTAGGAATAAGTAATAATATACCGCCAATGAGCTCTAAAATTCCGATACAATAAACAAACCATTCAGAGAAACCCCAAGCTGCAAAACGTTTAATCATTGAAGCGCTTGCTATAATTTTTGGGTACCCAGAAGTTATAAATAAAATCGAAATCACAACAATTAATATCCATTTAAGGATTAACAATAATTTATTCATAAACATTTATATTTTGAAGTATCATCAAATGTATTGAATAAGATTTTTTAATATTATTTGTTAAATGTTTTAGGGAGAAATAACACTTATTAGGGATAAATAGAACTACTTAAGTGTCATACAAGAAAATTCTTTATAATATTTTCGGGATACGGGAATTTCTCGATTAGCAGTTTCTATTAAAATGCTCATTTTTTTTGAATTCCCCTTAACCTTTGTAATGTATTTCTTGTTTACAATAAAAGATTGATGGCATTGTAGAATATTATGATTTGCTAATTGATGAGCCAATTTACCCATTGTAGTACGAATAAGCTTTTTCTTTAAAACTAAATGATCGTAAGAATAATAAAGTGCTGCATAATTATCTTCACATTCTATATAATAAATATATGAAGAATGCATGGTCAAAACTTCTTTGCCTTTATTTGTGGTTTTTAAAAATATTTGGTGTGGATCTTTTGCTGGGTATAATTGTTTTACTGTATATGAAATTAATGCAATTAACGGTAACACTATAAGTAATGCTAACTGAATATTTAAATAAAAAATCCTCCAATTAAAACCAATAATGTTATAATATCCAGATAAGACAAAAATAGATAAACAAACAAAACTGATAGATGTAATATGAAATATTAACCAACCAATAACAGGTTTTGTGTTGGAGAAGTTAATTTTTAAAATTTTAACGAACATATTTTTGACAAACGTTTCGTTAAAAAGTAAAATTGTAAAAATACCTAATGAATAGATAAACATTAATAGTAAAAAAGAAGTATCATGAAGAGCAAACCTAATTCCAAAAGGTTTTATTAATACTATAATTAAAAACACACCAATACTTATTCCTAAACTAAAAATAGATTTTTGATGAAAAGTTTCTAATTGTAGATTATTTAAATGAATTTTTTTTATATCAAGACTCCTAAGCATTTTTTTGTAAAAAAAAATCTATATAGCCTTAAAGGTAGTAATTTTAATCTTTAACTCCGGGTTGTTTTAATTTCCAATTAGTTTTTGCTTTCTCTACATCAACCATTGCTTTTACATCTGCTAAAAGGCGTTTTGCATCATAAACAACACCATCTTTAATAGTGTACTTTACACCACCAACACGAACAACTTCATTATCCTCAGTTAGCTTAATGGCTCCTGTACCATATAATACTTTTAAGTTAACCAGAGGATTTTCTTCTACAATTACAAAATCGGCTAATTTTCCTATTTGTATAGATCCTATTTTATCATCCATTCCTAAAGCTTCAGCGCCATTAAATGTTGCAGCTTTAATAACTTCTAATGGATGAAAACCAGCTTCACGTAATAATTCTAATTCTCTAATATATGCAAAGCCATATAATTGATAAATAAACCCAGAATCTGACCCCGTTGTTACTCGACCGCCTCTGTTTTTATATTCGTTAATAAAAGTCATCCATAATTGAAAATTTTGTTTCCACTGTACTTCCTGTTCGGTTCCCCAATAATGCCAATACGATCCATGTGATATTTTACTAGGTTCATAAAATTTCCAAAGAGAAGGTAAAGTGTAATCTTCATGCCATTCTGCACGACGAGCACGTTGTAAATCACGACTGGCTTCATAAATGTTAAAAGTAGGGTCAAGAGTAAAATCTAATTCCAATAATTCATTCATTACATTATTCCAATGCTTAGAATACGGTTTTGCAGCTTGATTCCATAATTTACCTGCTTCTTCAAAACGATGTTGTTCATTTTGATAATTATAATCTAACGGATAATGTTGGATTGTTTTATCTTCAAATAAAGCTTCTGGTAAACCATACCAATGTTCCATAGAAGTTAATCCAGCTCTGGCTGAATGTAATACATTCCACCTTGCTACACTTAATTGAGCGTGATGACTAGCCGATTTTAAGCCTAATTTATTATTCTCATCTAAAGCAGCTTCCATAATGTCAGGTTCAGCTCCAAAAAACTTAATGCCATCAGCTCCTTGTTTTGCATTAGCACGTACCCACTCTCTTGCCATTTCAGGAGTGGTAATTGGTGCATCATTAAGTGGATTAAAATTTGGGCTGGATTGTCCAAATCTTGTAAAGGTAACAATACGAGGAGCTACAATTTTATGCGAATCACTTTTCTTCTTCATATCTACAGACCAGTTTAAACCACGACCACCAACTTCCCTAATTGTAGTTACTCCATGTGCCATCCATAATTTAAATACATATTCCCAATCAGCACCTTGACCTGTACCACCTATGTGAGCGTGCATATCGATAAATCCTGGAAGTACATACATGCCTGAAGCATCTAATTCTTTGCCTCCTTTTTTTAATTTTGGCCGCTCAGATTCATTAATTTTTACGCCTGGATATCCCACAACTTGTATATTTACAATTTTATTGTTTTCTACAACAATATCAACAGGGCCGCGAGGAGGTGCTCCATCTCCATTTATAAGAGTTACGCCTCTAATAATGAGTTGTGAATATGGCCCTTCTCCTAGATAATTATCTTGAGCTAAACCTTGTAAACTAAAAATAATGCTGAAAAGTAAAATAATATGTTTCATTGTGACAGATTTAATTACTAGGAATATTAATATTACTGCCTAAAAATAAAGCATTTAAAAACAGACGATTTGTACCATACCATGACCCTCTAAAATTTGGATTATCTGCAAACATCACTGCTCGTCCGCGACCTATAGGGCTTACAATTAACGACGCTGATGGTTTTAGAAGATTTTCTAAATTATTA